>JAOZOC010000357.1 GCA_029933495.1 Bacteroidales bacterium | reverse complement strand
ATACAGAAGTAGCTTTCAGATGTGCTTATAATAGTGTGAATGACGAATTTGGGATCACTGTTTACGGAAACTACTATTACAATACCGGGGCACAATTAATAACAGCAGATGCAAATACAGGTGAAGAAATCAGTACTGTTGACTTTCCTGATGAAGCCGGAAATGCTATGCAAGTAATATACGATACCGATGGCAATCCAATTGTATTAACCGAGTTTAGCCTTATTCGCGGCACGGAAGAATATAGTTTTCCTGTAAAAGTAAAATACATGGCTTATTCACTGCAAGAAAATGTGGTTCTTGTTATTTCACCTGTTGATGATAATTTGTATGTAATTGATATGACTACAACAGATGTAGAAACTTATTCTATTGCCGAAAATAGTTTTATTTTATACCAAAACACACCAAATCCAGCAACAGGTTTAACAACTATTAATTATGAATTAAAAGAAAAAGCAGAAGTGAAATTAACTGTTTTTGATAATGCAGGAAAATTAATACAACAATATAATAATGATATTCAGAAGAAAGGAAAGCATAGTTTGGAATTGAATATTTCCGAATTAACTCCCGGAGTATATTACTATACTCTATATGCGGACAATCAATCACATACTAAAAAAATGATTGTTAAATAGCAATAAAAACTGATTTGAATTCAGCATGACAATTTTCTCTTTATATGTGTTTGACATTAGGTTTTCATGATGTCCCTTTTTCCGTGGTTGCGGCAAAACTATTAATTTAATTGTGGTGTTTGATTTTTTTCTACTTTTGCAGGCAGCAACTTTTTGATTAAATGCTGTGGAAGTAAAAGTCAGTATGATATAATTTCTGACTTTCATCACTCGGGGTGTGGCGCAGTCCGGTTAGCGTGCTTGACTGGGGGTCAAGAGGTCGGGAGTTCG
This sequence comes from Bacteroidales bacterium, assembly GCA_029933495.1. Classification (GTDB taxonomy): domain Bacteria; phylum Bacteroidota; class Bacteroidia; order Bacteroidales; family JAADJA01; genus JAADJA01. Next base: position 3,327 of record JAOZOC010000357.1, on the reverse strand, counting down.
AATCTCCCCACTCCGACAACAAAGAAAAGACCTGTCACAAAGTGATAGGTCTTTTTATTTGCGAAATGGAGATAATTTGTTATCATAAATGAAGCAAATAAAAGGACATATATGACGTAGTCATCAGGTTTTTTCTGCAGTTGTAACGCTCCCTAAAAGAGATCACCGAAGGTAATCTCCCCCACTCTGAAAGGAATATCCGACAGATGAGTGAATAAAAGTTATAGGATGACGAGTATGTTTGAGTTTAAGTCCTGATCTCCAGCTTAGCCGGGTTTGATACCTGATACCACTATCCGGGTGCTGATTACATATATTCACCATTTGGAAGCAATACATAGTATCCTTTTTCTGATTCCATTTGCTTCATTTTTTTAATGTCTCCTTTTTTAACTGCTCTTCCATATGCAGAAGGGTCTGCTGAGGCCATATCTGTTCCTATGTTGAAGTATTCAACACCATCAATAACTGTAGTGTCTGGAACTTCAATTAACTTTATTTTCTTAGTGTTTATTTTCATAGTTCAGTAAAGATTACTTTATATTTGGCTCAAGTTTAGTAATTCACAAAACTGATGTTGAAGACATCATTCTGAGGCAACCATCAGCGACCTACTTAATTGTAGCAAGTTTATTTTAATCTCTTTATTTTAGGTTTGAAAAACTCTGTAAATAATGCTAAATTTTCCCTAAACCATTCAAATTGTTTTTCCCAATCACTTTTATCTTTAATATTTCCTGTAGTTGTTAAAATAATTGCAGATTGCTTCCTGTCATCCATTCTTAACCATTCGATATCTGCACTTATTTCTATAAGAGATTGTTCTTTCGCTTGTTCTGATAATGCATCAAAATTTTGTTTTGCTTTTTCTCCTGATATACTTAACCATACGGTTAAAGTGTTATTCTTTGTACTCATAGAAGCCGTAATCCAAAAATCACTTTTGCCAATTGCTATATTTGTCCAGTTTTGGGGCAATGGTTTATTAATTTTAATCTTACTTTTACTATCTTCCATATAATTTTTTAGACTTGCCCAATAGTCTTGTTGCAATAATTTTGTTTCTGTTAAATTCTGAGATGATGCTGTTTTTCTCACAGATTTAGTCCAGTCATTAGGTTTTGAAACAATCTTAAACATTGGCGTTGCTGTAGATGGATTAATTTTATAAAGTTCAATCTCTATTCCAAAAAAATTAAATGTATCATTGGTAATATTGTTAAGCCAGTCAAGCGCCGCTCTATGTTCTTCGGTAAATTTTTGAGCAATCCAAATAATAGTTACAGCATCTAAACCAGCAGCATAAGTCATCAATTGCCCCAAGTGAGTGTGGTCCGTCTTTTCAAGCTGATTTTCAATTAAAACATAGTTGCTATTTGCCGTATCAGTACATAATATGTCTGCACGAAATGGTCCAACATTTTCTTCCTGACCTTGAACTTCTAATTCTATACCTATAACATCACTTAGTAATTCAATATTTTCTTCTTGAGCAAGCCAAGGTGTAAAATCAAGGTCTTCTTTTTCCCATTGTTTCCTTAAGTCTATCTTTTCAAGTTTAACGAGTTCCATATTATTGGTTTTTTCTTATTTAGAAATTGGGTTCAAATATAGGCAATTTATTAACTCACAGAACTACTATATACTAAAACTGACAGGGGGTGTTTAAAGTGTAATTCTATATTTTTTTTGTAATGTGTGCCGGTTTCTGGAAGATATAGGTTTTAACGGTTAGCGTGTCACGTTTGGGCGTGAAGGTCATCCTTATAGATCAATCCGACAATTGAGATAGGGAAGTATTCCATCTTCTGTTTTCCTATGATTTTTTACAGCAATTAATAATCATTAATTCCGAATAATCATTTACTTTTGCAATAAACACATTAAAAATGCAAGAACGTATAATTATCGAAAATTTTGGCGGAATACAATCGGCTAATATTAATATTAATGAATTTAATGTTTTTATTGGGCCACAGGCTTCGGGAAAAAGTATTGTTGCCAAACTTCTTTATTATTTTAAGAATATTCCGACAGAAATCAGTTTGGCCATAAATAAAAATATAGTAGGGAGAGAGGATTTAAACAGACTGTTAATTGAAGAATTTAAAAAGTATTTTCCTCCACATTCATTTCCGGTAAATAGTTTTCTTATTCGCTATGAAACTGATAATAAATTTATTGAAATTGATTTTAAAAATTTACAGCTAACTATTAATTATTCAGAAATGTATTTAACAGCATTTTTAGATGTTAAGAATTATATAGCTGAGAGAAGGGGAAAAGACACAAAGTATAACCCGATGAATTATGAATTAATTCATGAATACATTGAAAAAATATCAACAAATAGCATAGAAAAAAATGATCAAATGTTTATCCCTGCCGGCAGATCTTTTTTTACTAATATCAAAAAAGATATTTTTTCTTTTCTAACAAACAGAATTAATATTGACCCATTATTATTAGAATTTGGCAGAGATTATGACAGAGTTAGCAATTATTTGTTAAGTTACGAAAATACAAATTTGAAACATAATGATCTTTTTGAGAAAAATATTGCCGGGGTTTTAAAAGGCAGGCTCATTCAGGAGAATGAAACAGAATATTTGCTTCATCCTGACAAGCGTAAAGTTGAAATGCTATTTGCATCATCAGGCCAGCAGGAAATTCTACCTTTGATCAGGATCCTGGATTTTTTTATGCCAAGATATAGCCAAAATGCGTTTTCAGAATTTGATGAAGGTGTTTCGGTCTATATAGAAGAACCTGAGGCTCATATTTTCCCAATAGCTCAAAAGCAAATTATGGAATTAATAGTAATGGTCAAGAATGCCTCTTCCTACAATCGTCAATTTATTATTACAACTCATAGCCCTTATATATTAACATCACTAAATAATATGATGTATGCAGGATATTTAAATGGTAAGTTAAAAAGTGATGCAGAAAAGAAAAAACTATATAAGGTACTTCCTATAGACCTGATTTTAAATCCAGATATTGTAAATGTATTTTCAATGGAAAATGGCAAGGTAGAGTCTATCATAAATAGCGACAATCACTTGATTTCAAGTGATATAATTGATAATGTTTCCGAAGATATTGCCATTGAGTTTGATGGTTTATTAAATATTGAATATGAGAAATAGAGAATCAGACCTGGATTTTAAAAATTGCTCAAAGACATCAAATAAACCGGTAATAGTATTTGAGGAAAGAAAATCAAAAATAACCTTTAAAAACACTTCGCGAAAACGAGTTACTGAAGTTGATGTTGCGTGTTTGAGATTGAGCGGTAAAAGTTGCGATGGATTACTAATTGAG
>JAOZOC010000356.1 GCA_029933495.1 Bacteroidales bacterium | reverse complement strand
AACGCAGAGTATTTCGCTTCACGCTGCATAATTTTTAAAGGTGAAGCACAAATCTATATAAAGAAATAAGATATGAAAAAGATAATAATTGCAATGGTTTTTATTATTCCATTGTTTCTCGGAAATAATGTTAACGCTCAGAATGGATCTCAAGGTGGGGATCCTCCTTATTTTTATGTTAATGTTCATGTAGATGCTCCCTCTTATTGCCCAACCACAGGAATTGTTGACGGATATGTTCCAGTACTTGGACATACAAATACAGATTACACTGGAACTACTACTTACGGTTCGCCTTATGTATTACTTTGGTCAAATAATTATCCAGGTACCCAACCTTGCACAGTAGAAGTTACAACCGATCAAAATTCGCAAGGCCATTATTGTCATGCAAAAAAGACTGAAACACTGGCAGGCTCAAGTTATGGATATATTTTTAATTTACAACTTGAAATGATAGGTGAAGGCGGAGGCGGAGGAAATGAGCAATAAATTTTCAAAATGTGGGCTGAATTTTTTCAGCCTGCATTCTTTTTTAATGACGTGCAAACATTACTAAAATATGAAAAAATGAAAAAAATAATTCTTACTTTAACATTTATGATTCCTCTATTATTATTTTCACAGGAATTTGGTAAAGAATTTTACAGGAAATCCTACGGAAATAATATTCAGATTCAGAATTTATTGAGAATGCAACAAACAAAAGGCGACACAATCTGGCTTTTTCACAGATACAATATCTACAAATGGGAAGACGGTGAGTTTCATTTGTATTTACATGTAATTGTTGATTATTATTTTTTGTCATCAAACATTAAAAACATTATTGTTATTGAAAATGAAAAGGATACATTATATAAAGAAAGTTATATCTATGACAATAGCAATCGGGTAATATCAACATTTACACAAAATTATAACGGAGGAACGATAATAAACTACCAAAAGGTTGATCAATATTACTATACCTCAACCGGTTATGATTCTCTTTATATTTTTTATAAACGAAATGTTAACGACACTATATGGGAAAAAGACAAGTTACGCGGAATTGAATATAATGAGTACGGATTTACTCTTGTTGATACCTTAGCAAGCTGGGATGGACAAAAATGGAAAATTGAACAGGGCGGGAAAAATGAGTTCATTATTAATAGCTTTGGAAATATTACAGGTTCAACAACTATTGTTTACAATCCTTACATCAATGAATGGGTAAAAAGTTTCAAGTACGAATATTACATAATTAACGACACTACAGGTGAATTTAATGCTTATGATATCTATTTTTGGAAAAATGGTCAATGGGAGAACGGCGAGAGATATACGGATGTGATATTGCATAATTGGCAAGGCTGGAAGCCTAATGAAAGATTTCAAGTAGAATTCCTAATACAACAACTATGGGATGGATATAGCTGGTATATATATAAAAAGGATAGTCTCACATATGATGATAATGGGGGGAAAGTTTATTATAAGTTTGTTTGGGTCAATGGTAAATGGGAAAATGCAAATAGAGTCAGAGATATCTGGAACAATATGAAAATGCGAACTTTGATAACGAGAGAGGATTGGAAGAATATCGAGTGGGACACTATTTGGGCGGACAGATATTTCTATGAATATCTCGGTTCAATATGGAAAGTAATGCATTATGAAGCATACGATACTTCATTAATGAAATGGCTACCTGCCTATGACCACGTTTTAAGTGATTTTTCATATATCTTAAATACTCCTGAAACAGAAACAAACATCAAATCTTCGAGTCTGCAGATAATTCCCAACCCTGCAAAAAACTCAATACTAATAAGGCTGAACGACGAGGCCGACAGGATAAAAACAGTCAGGGTTTACAATGTTACAGGCCAAAGAATGTTTGAGAGAAAATTTCACGGTAAGCGGCAGCAGGAAATCCTGAATATTTCATCTTTACAAAACGGCGTTTACATTATAAATGTGACAACAAGGCAAGGAAAAATGATGAAAGGGAAGTTTGTGAAAAATTAGGATATATTTGAAATAGCATCATTTTTTTTAATAAAATCAACAGATATGAAAAAAAAATATTTCACAACCATTTTTATCCTTTCACTTTCGTTTTTTCACATTGCAGAGGCACAAAATGGCACGCAAGGCAACGGGCAATCTTTTGATGTTACTGTTTACGTTAACGCACCTTATTATTGTCCGCCTCATGGTATAATTGAAGGTTATATCCCTATTCTCGGTCATTCCGTAACAGAATATTTCGGCACAACAAGCAATCCATATCAATTGTATTGGGAAGGTATATTTTGGAATTATCAACCTTGTACAATTGAAGTAACAACCGATCAAAATTCGCAAGGACAATATTGCCACGGTTTAAAAACAAAAGATGTTTCAATAAATGACAATAATGTTTCTATTGATATAGACCTTATAGGAGAAGGTAGTTCTGGAGGTAATGAACAATAACAGAAAATATTATAAAACAACAATATGAAAAAATGTATAGTCTTAATGGTATTTATAATTCCCTTATTAATGTTCTCCCAGGAATTTGATATTAAGTCTCCTTTGAAAACAAGTGAAGATGAATTACAACTTGACAAATTATTAAAAATGCAACAAATTAAAGGTGATACAATATGGCTCTTTCACAGATATGATATTTTTAAATGGCAAAATGACGAATTTCTCCTATATTTCACATATTTAGTAAATTATTATTATTCTTCAGCAAATGTAAAAAACTTACTTTTAATTCAACAACCTGATGATACTGTACAAAAAATATTTTTTTATTATGACAAAAACAACAGAATTACATCAACTGTAACTCAAAATTATTCCGGCAATCCTGATAGTTTATGGATCAATTATGACAGTATTGTTAACTGTTATAATTCAGTGGGTTGGGACTCCTTAATATTCAGATATACATGGAATTATTATGACGCTATTTGGGAAAAACAGCATTTAAGAAGCATTGATTATTACAATAATGGACTAATCCGATTTGACTCAAGCTCTGTATGGAACGGACAAAAATGGAAGATTACGGAAGGAAATAATTTTGAGTATTTTTTTAATGAATATGGTAATGTTTATGAAATTAAATTACGTCATTACTATAATAACAAATGGGATAATTATCTTTGGTCCATTTTTAATATTATAAATGACTCAACAGGTGAGTTTGATGCTTTTGAAACATATATATGGATTGACGGACAATGGGAAAACTTTCAAAAATGGACGGAAATAATCCTTCATAATTGGATGGGTTTTTCGAATTTAGGTTTTCAACCTGAATATATTATACTACAAGTGTGGGATGAAAATGAATGGCATTATGCAACGAAAGATAGTATATTGTACGATACATTGGGAAGTATGCTCCGGTACCACTTTACTTGGGATAACGATAACTGGGGAGATACTTATAGGTTAAATAATATTATTAATGAAATGGGGTTAAGGTCTTTGATATCTAAGGAACACCTTATTAATTATCAATGGGATACTATTTGGGCTGACAGATATTCCTATGAATATCTCGGTTCGATATGGAAAGTAATGCATTATGAAGCATACGATACTGCATTAATGAAATGGGTACCTGCCTATGACCACGTTTTAAGTGATTTTTCATATATCTTAAATACTCCTGAAACAGAAACAAACATCAAATCTTCGAGTCTGCAGATAATTCCCAACCCTGCAAAAAACTCAATACTAATAAGGCTGAACGACGAGGCCGACAGGATAAAAACAGTCAGGGTTTACAATGTTACAGGCCAAAGAATGTTTGAGAGAAAATTTCACGGTAAGCGTCAGCAGGAAAACCTGAACATTTCATCTTTAAAAAACGGAGTTTACATAATAAATGTGACAACAAGGCAAGGAAAAATGATGAAAGGGAAATTTATAAAAGATTAGGATATATTTGAAATAGCATCATTTTTTTTTTAATAAAATCAATAGATATGAAAAAAAAATATTTCACAACCATTTTTATACTTTCACTTTCGTTATTTTACATTGCAGAGGCACAAAATGGCACGCAAGGCAACGGGCTGTGAAACATTTACTGGGTTAAATTTGATTTGGCTATGTATCAATAAATCACAGAATCAATATTCAATTTTATGTGCAAGCGTCCACGCTTGTATATATACTTTGTAATTAAATAACAGTATTTGACGCATTGAGTTGTTTTAACAATAATAATTTTTTATAAAAATTAC
>JAOZOC010000815.1 GCA_029933495.1 Bacteroidales bacterium | reverse complement strand
CCGAGAACCAAAAGAAACTGGCTGTTTCGGTTGCAAATGAGGACATCGTATCCAAACCAACTGCAATGAAGTTTATTATGAAACACAAACTACCGTCAATTTCATCTGTTGCACAGGCCATTAAGGTGCTGACCGAGAAAGAAATCCTTTATAAAAAACCAGAAGGTTATACTGTTTATGATGTATTCTTTAAACGATTCTTACAAAGCTACTACGGGCAATAATTCCATACTCCGGTAAAATCAGACTATTCAGAATTTTAAAATAAGCAGGCGGGAGAGATAATCCGGAATATTAGTATTTTAGTTCTAATATTCGTGCATTTGTGGCTATTTTTTATAGAATAATTCCTTATCGGTTGTGGCTTGTCCACGTTGGGTATTACTTGTTAAAAGGTTATGAGTTATGCGTTAGGGGCACTTGTTGCGCAGGCCCGACGCGTAACTATTAACTCATAACTTGTAACATAAAGTATCAGTTGATTATCCTGATATTATCGGTTTATTTAATACTATTAAATACGTAGTTCCTTAGTCGAAAGCAGTCCGCAGGCAGCTTCAATATCCTGACCACGTGATGCCCTTAAAGTGGTTCTGATTCCCTTTTTATTCAGAGCATCCATAAAAGCATGCATTGAGTTATCATCGGGTGAGCGGTAATCCGAGCCGGGAATTGGGTGAAAGCGTATCAGGTTTATCCTGCAACGAATCCCATTAAGGATTTTTGCTAATTGTTTAATATGACGCGGAGTGTCATTCAATCCTTTAAAAACTATATACTCAAACGAAATGCGTCGCTGCCCGCTAATGTCGAATTTTCTGATAACATTTAGTACCTCTTCAATCGGATTGTTATTCTGAACCGGCATCAGCATATGGCGTTCTTCATCAAACGGAGTATGAAGACTGACTGCAAGATGACATTCGCTCTCCTCAAGAAATTTTGTCATAGCCGGAATAATTCCAATTGTCGAAACTGTTATCCTTCGCGGACTCATTGCAAAACCCCAGTCTGATGTTAAAATTTCGAGACTCTGTATCACATTTGTGTAATTATCAAACGGCTCTCCCATTCCCATATAAAC
>JAOZOC010000355.1 GCA_029933495.1 Bacteroidales bacterium | reverse complement strand
CTGTAATGTGTTTTCCGGCCTCTCTGATAAAATCGAGGAATGTGAAATCTTTAAACCAGTCGTAATTATTTACAACTTCTGCCTTGTTATCTCCATCATCAAAGTTCAGGAAACTCATCAGTTGCATTTTTTGGCATTCCAGATTGTGGTTTATATCTTCGACCGACAACAATTTTCTCTCTTCACTTTTTCCGGACGGGTCACCAACCATACCTGTTGCACCTCCCACCAAAACCATGGGCTTATGTCCGGCTCTTTGAAAATGCATTAGCAGCATTATTGGTACAAGATTGCCAATATGCAAGGAATCGGCAGTAGGATCAAATCCAACATATCCTGTTGTCATCTCATTATGCAATTGCTCATCTGTTCCGGGCATAACATCGTGTATCATCCCGCGCCAGCGTAGTTCTTCGATGAAATTAATCTTCATTGTTAAAAATTTTTTGCAAAAATAGGGTTTATGATTTGAATTAACGAAAATGATTCAGTGTTTTTCTAGTTAATAGTACTTCTATATACTGCATATTGATAATTAATTAAAAAACTAATAAAATAGTTGTATAACTAAATTATTAGTTATATCTTTGCAGCGTCATTAAAAAAATGACATTTTTTATACAATATTTAACTAAATAATTAGTTATTAAACTAAACAAATAGTTAAACGATGAAAGAACTAACAAAAGCAGAAGAACAGATTATGCAGATTTTGTGGCAAATAAAGAAAGGGTTTGTCAATGATATTCTCGAAAGATTCCCTGAACCAAAACCTGCATATAACACGGTTTCGACAATTGTAAGGATATTGGAAAAGAAAGGATTTGTAGCGCACAAAGCTTATGGCAAAACCCACGAATACTATCCCCTACTCTCAAAAAAGGAATATACGAAAAAGTATTTCGGGAGTTTTATGACAAATTATTTCAGCAATTCCTATACTGCACTTGCCTCATTTATGGCTCACGATAAAAACATCAGCATTCAGGAGCTGGAGGAGATTACAAAACTTATTGAAGAGGAAATAAAAAAGAAAAAATCATGAAAGAACTATCAGAATACTTCATACAATCAGGTGTCAGTATGATTATTTTATATGGATTCTACTGGCTTTTACTTAGAAAAGAGACATGCTTTAGCTGCAACAGGGCTTTCCTTTTATTTGCTTTGCTTTTTTCGGCATTAATACCTTTCTCGTCTCATCTGTTTTCAAACAATATTATTACAAGTCAGTATTACGCTATGCTGGAGCCGATAATTATAAGCCCGGATATTACGGTATCTTCTGCAACAGGATTCAATATCATATCTGTATTAATATGGATTTATCTTTCAGGCGCTATTATTAATATAGTAAGAATTATAATTCAAGTGTCACGAATGCTTTTTCTTGCACAAAAAATTGGGATCCATCGTCAAGGCGGTATGAATGTCGTTTATACAGATAAAAACGTTGCAAACTTTTCATTTTTTAATATTGTGTTTTTAAGTAAAACTATTGGCTCTGAAGAAAATGCACAAAGAATAATTACACACGAAAAAGCGCACATCAGGCAAAAACATTTTATTGATCTTATTATCATTGAATTAATGACAACTATTTTCTGGTTTAATCCTGTAATTTGGTTTTACAGGAGATCGTTAGTAGCTGTTCATGAATACCTTGCTGATGAATATGTATTGTCACAGGGTGTTGAAAAAATAAGCTATCAAAAATTACTTGTCACCCAGTCATTCGGGCTACCTGTATTTGCGCTTGCAAACAATTTCAATCAATCATTAATTAAAAGGAGGTTTATCATGATGTCAAAAACAAAAACAAAAGTTAAATCATTATTCAGATTATTACTTGTTTTACCAGTTATCTTCATTATCATTTTCACGGTATCGTGCTGTGATGATACAGAAACCAGCAGTGCAGTCTCTTCCGAAGCGCCACCACCACCGCCGCCACCAAGCGACAATTTACAAAAATTAGATACTATTCCAAAGGATGAAGTATTTGTTATTGTTGAAGATATGCCAGAATTTCCCGGAGGTGATGAAGCAAGAAACGATTACTTTGCTAAAAACGTAAAGTATCCTGAAGTGGCACGCAGAGAAGGTATTGAGGGGAAAGTTTTTATAACTTTTGTGGTTGAAAAAGACGGCTCAATTGCAGATGTAAAGGTGTTACGAGGAATTGGCGGAGGCTGCGATGAAGAAGCCGTACGTGTTATTGAGAATATGCCAATATGGATTCCTGGAAAACAACGTGGCAAGGATGTAAGAGTACAATTTAATATGCCTATTGTTTTTAAACTCAATGGTGATGATAAGGAGATTAAATAGTGTCCTTCGGCTTCGCTCAGGGCGACAATGATGGAATAGAGTGTAATCATAAGTGTGCAGTATGGGTGCTAAACAGACAAAATGGAATCTATTTTTATTACTCTTTTGCCTTGTCTTTATTTTGATACCGGTTTTCTCAACAGCTCAGCTAATTCACAAAAAGGTAAACAGATATGATGAAAACGGTAAACGAACAGGTTTATGGGTTAATTACTGGGATGAGGAAGAAAAGATACCAATGTCAAAAAACCATTTTAAAGATGATATACATTATTATTGGCATGGTAAATGGAAATTCTACGACCAGGACAGAAAACTAATTCGTAAGACTATATTCAAAGATGGTGTCCTTATAGAGGAAAATTTTATAAATCAGGCAGAATAGCAATAAAACAGTAAAAAAAGCCCAAAACTAAAAAGAGACAAAAATATATTTTTAATAGGATCTCCTGATTCACCAAAAAAACCTCTTGGTTAATTACTGTATTTCAACATGTTATATGTTACACTATCCTATATAATGATATTATAGTATAAAAAATACTCCTGCTCCTTTTAGGAACTTGTTTTTCTTATGTATTTTTTCTTATATTTGCAAATCAGTTTCAAAATGGGAATCGAAATCTCATATTGGAACGGTGGCACTGCATTAAATAGATTGACTAATGACTGATAATCAGACACATAGGGTTGTGGCACAGAGATGGCAATTAACACTAACAGCAAATCAAGTGTTAAACATTTTAAAATTTAAAATTATGAGGTCAATCTACATCACATTAATCGTTACGTTCGTGTCACTGAGCACATTTTCACAAATCACATCAGACACAACTTTTTCAAAGCAATGGAATTCTGAAACCCAAAACTGGGAAGCTTACAGTCGCACAATCACAACCTTCTCAAATGAGTTGGTTAGCTCTGAACGTGTAGAGATTTTTCAGGAAAACAAATGGATTAATTACAGTTTCAAAGGTTATTATTACAATAATGGAAATGTAATCGAAAAGAGTGAGCAATACTGGAACGACTCCAAACTTAAATGGGTGGACAATTTCAGAATGTTGTATTCTTATGACGAAAACGGTAATCTTATTAAACTGTTACATCAGAATTATTATGATGGAAAATTCGTAAGCACACGCAAAGAAAAAATGGATTATTTCCCAAATGGTGAGCTGAAAGAAAAAATTATCCAAAAGATAAATGAAGACCAGGCTTGGTCAAACTTCCTCAGGTATCAGTATTATTACAATGCCAATGACCTGCTTATTGAAGAAAACCTGACTTACTGGGAAAATAATGACTGGGATGAAAACAGCTACACAACAAATTACAGCTATGATAACAGTGGCAACCTGACATCAAAAACAAAAATATATTGCAATAAAAACAAAAAAGAGAACAGCACTAGGGAAGAGTTTATGTACGGTGATGACAATAAACTTCAGGAATATGCAATTTACAACTGGACAAAAAAACACTGGACAAAAAGAAATAGGGTAGTTTATTCGAATAACGATAACTCAAGAACCATACTAAGTCAGGTTTGGTCAAAAAATGAATGGGCAAACTACACTTCTACTGAGCTCCCAGGTGACTATAAAACAGATGCATCGGTCAACGACCTTGATTACAGTATCTCTTTTGACATTCGTTCTAATCGTCTTGGAACAAAAGCAATAATAGAATTTGACAATCCTTACAATGAGCGCTATTTCGTACAAGTTGTGAATGAATATGGATTGATTGTAAACGCAGAGACTACTAATGGTAATGAAATTTCAATAGATTCATATTATTTAGAAGGAGGCTTATACTACATTGAACTTCAGGGTAGTAATTCTTTTTCTGGTAAATTTTCGATTGAATAGGGAATTACCATGTAGATTACCTTACCTTGATTTGCTGAGCCACCCCTTTCCCTGGGGTGG
>JAOZOC010000354.1 GCA_029933495.1 Bacteroidales bacterium | reverse complement strand
CGTTTTTTGCTAAAAAATATAATGCAGGGATTGCTAAAAAGGATTATTGGGACCCTATGTATGAGGATTCTTTGAATCTTCTTGCCAAACTTCCCGAAATAGCATCATATATTTATGCTAAGTTATATCGTGGGGGTGAGCGTATCCAATCAAATCCGAATCTTGATTTCGGAGGCAACTTCGCACATATGATGGGTATTGCAAAACCTTATGACGATGTTGCCAGATTGCATTTTATCATTCATAGTGATCATGAAAGCGGTAATGTCAGTGCTCATACAGGTCACCTTGTTGCAAGTTCATTATCAGACATCTATCTTGCCATTTCTGCAATGATCAATGGTCTTGCCGGCCCACTACACGGACTAGCAGCGCAGAATGTACTTATGTGGATACACGAATTGATTGAGCGTGTTGGTGGCGAAGAGCGTGAACCGTCAGAAGATGAGGTAAGGCAATATGTCTGGGATACTCTGAATTCAGGCCAGGTTGTGCCGGGATTCGGACATGCCGTATTGCGTAAGACAGACCCGCGATATACTCTGCAAAGAGAATTCAGTCTTAAACATCTTAAAGATGACAATGTCTTTAAATATGTTGATATGCTTTACAGGGTTGTTCCCCCGATTTTGAAAGAACAAGGCAAGGCTAAAAATCCCTGGCCAAACGTTGATGCACAGTCAGGTGTTATTCAATGGCATTATGGCGTGAAAGAATACGATTTTTATACTGTTTTGTTTGGTGTTGGAAGAGCTATAGGTATCAGCGCAAATATTATTTGGGACAGAGCTCTGGGATATCCACTGGAGAGACCTAAATCTCTCACAACTGATATGCTTGAGAAAATGGCTAAAGCTAAAGTTGCCGAAATGAAGGGTGAAAAATAGTTTTTGGTTTTATAGATAAGGGCTGTTTTGGTTTATGGGATTACCATTTATTGAAACAGCCTTTTTTTGTTTTGATACTGGAATTTAAAATTTTGTAACTATGGTTGAACAAGTTCAAATCCTTTTACCGAAGTTCCCAAGGGGGTTTCACTTAATCACTCATTTAATTGAGGAGAATCTCCCACCGTTACCCGATAAAGGAATTCTGCATGTTTTTATACAGCATACTTCTGCTGGGATTACCCTAAATGAAAATGCCGACCCTACCGTAAGAACAGATTTTGAAACAGTTTTTAATAAATTAGTTCCTGATGGGGCCGCACATTATATCCATATGTTTGAAGGATCTGATGATATGCCAGCTCATATTAAGTCCTCCCTGGTCGGACAGTCTGTTACAATTCCTATTTCTAACCACAGACTTAACCCCGGAATATGGCAGGGAATCTATCTCTGTGAGTTTCGTAATAATGGGGGCAGAAGAAGAATTGTGATGACTTTGTTATCCTGATTTAAGAAAAAGAATTATTTTAGCAAAAGTTTTTCACAATAGGGTAGAGGCTATTTGATACAATAATGTTTGTTGGAATTTTTTTTCTTATTACTGGTTGTGAAATTCTGAAGAATTAATTGAAATTTATCAACCAAAAACAATTTTTATGAAATTAATTGTATCCGTTTTAGCAATCATCGCAGGAATCATAATCGGTTTTCAGGCTTCAGCTCAGGCTCCGGTTGTAATTATTGAAAAAATTGTGACAATGTCAAAGGGTGAGCAACCAGCTTTTATTGTTGAAATTCCACAGGTAACGTCTGAAAATGTGGAGAAATCCTGGATGAAACTTATAAGGCAAAACACAAAATCAAAGGTGTCAATTGAGAATAGTGAAATAACTATTCTTAATACTCAAATAGATGAAATCAGTAAGAATCCGATAAATATCTATAGTGCTGTTTACCAGGTTGATTCTGCTGTTAAATTAGTATCGCTTTTTGAGATTGACAGCTCATTTTTTTCTTTTGACGGGGATAAAGAGGATATGAATTATGAAAGAACTTATCAGGGTATTGACATTTTTTACACGATTTTGCTGTGACAGAGTATAAGGAAGCAGCTGAAGAGGAATTAAAAGCGGAGAATAAGGAATTAAAAAACCTGAACGGTGAATTGCAAAAGCTGGTGAAACAGACCGAGACCTTTCAAAAGAATATCAAACAAAATGAAAGTGACTCTTTGAATGCAGAGGATCAGATTAGTTCTCTCGAAATTGACAAGCAAAGAAAGCAGGGCGAGATTGACGGCAAAAAAGAGTCTATGTCAACGATTTCTGGGGATAAAGCATTGCATGATGAGGCAAAAAAGCACTTGAAAAGTCATGAAAAACAAAGAAAAAAAATAAAAAAGGAGATTGAAAAACTTAAGGCGAACCTAGTTGAGTATCATTCGGATAATGTGGAGTTAAAAAGAGGTATATTGGAGAATAATAAAAAGAAAGAGGAGCTTCTTAATGAAATTTCGATACAACAGGAGACAGTGAAAAAGGTAACCGGTAAACTTGAAAACATAAAATAGAATAACTGGGAATGGTACTATTAATAATATCTGTGGTTGTATTGATTATTATTGCATGGATATTATTTGTCCCGTTCCGGTTTTATATTGATACAACTATTAATCAATATTACTTTGAGTGGTTGGGATTAATAAAGGTTAGTTTTATTCCCGATGAAGTTGAGATATTCTTTATAAAAATTAAGGTGCCGTTTTATCATTTTGAGATCTATCCAATCAGAAAGTTGATTGTGGAAGAGGTTGAAGAAAAAGAAAAAAATACTGAAAGGGATAAATTGAGCCACGAGGAGCCGGTAAAAAAGAAAAAAAGAAGGATACGCCGTATAAATGAAAAAGAGGTCAAAAAAATAAAGCTGTTCTCAAAGCTTGGATGGAAAGTGTTTAAGACACTCAGGTTTAAAAAATTTGATATTGATATTGATACAGGTGATGTAATTCATAATGCCTGGCTTATTCCTGTGTTTGTTCAGTTTAATGGTAGAAATGTTAATTTTAGGGTAAACTATCAGGGAGTTGTAAGTATTGTTTTAATTTTAGAAAATAGTATTTTCAGAATTTTAGTAATTTTGATGAAATTTTTATATCGAAACAGAAGAGAACTTAAAAAACTGTAGCTATGGATTTTAATATGGAAGATGTGCTCAATAAAGTTATGGAGCAAATGAATTCGGTTGCCAAGACAAAAACCGTTATTGGTGATCCGTTTAAACTTGGTGAATTTACTTGTGTACCTGTTATTAAAATAGGAGTCGGATTTGGTAGCGGAGGTGGAGGATCGGAAGCTGAATCAAAAGGGAAAAAAGTTGGGGGTGCAGGTGCCGGAATTGGAATGGAGCCAATTGGTTTTCTGGTTTCAAGAGGTGATGAAATCTCAATGGTAAGCGTAGCCCGCTCAAAAGGGTTACAATCAGTATTTGAAAAAGTACCCGACCTGCTTGAAAGCATAATCAGAAGCAGAAAGGATAAAAAGCAGGAAGAAATGGAAGGGGAAGATAGTTAGAAGGGTTGTGATTGGCAGTTGGCAATCGATAGTTGAGGACAGAGTGCCCGTCTCGCTTTGCGGATCCGGGCAGGCTGGAGCTAAGAACAAAACTATCTATATTTCCAACTCTCTCCTTCTCTTTTTTGAAAATCTGGTGATATCCGGGAAGAATTCTTGAAATTCCTTTCTGTATTTATCGTAATCCTGTTTAAGGTCTAATATTGCATTTTCCATTCCTGAGTCAAAAGCAGTACGCCCTGACATTCCTTTCAGGGCTTTGTCAATTCCTTGAAAAGTACCATAAGCAACCAGCCAGTTTGATTTGGCCATAAAAGGAAGAATGATTTTTGTCTTTGGGGGTAGTATCAGAAAGCGTTTGATAACAATCCTGTACATCCTGTTAGTGAACAGCGTAATATCTTCATCAACATAATCCTGCCAGTTTGCCGATAGAAAATGGTCGTAGTACATATCAACTATGACACCCGAATATCTTTTATACCTTTCCTGCAATCTGGTTTTACTCGATAGAAACATGGGATGACTGTCAGTAAAAGCATCTATTTCACGGTGAAGTTTTATTCCTGCAATTATCCCCTCTGAATATTTGTTTATCCTGCTACCTTTAACGTGATCGGCAATAAAATTTCCAATAATGGTCTCCTCATTATCCCCCGATAAATATAAATGTGCAAGAAAGTTCATCCAATTATTATTATAGTACACAAAAGTACTCAAATTGTTGTGAATGTATGATGGCTGGGATAAAATCGGTTCTACTACCATTTTAGTGGGTAAATATTATTTTTCAGTCTATTTAAAATAAC
>JAOZOC010000353.1 GCA_029933495.1 Bacteroidales bacterium | reverse complement strand
GAATTATGCATATAATTACGGTAACATCGAATTACTTTTTGTATATCTATATCATTAACCTTTTTCAATGCCTGATATTGATCATACAGATCTCTTCCTTTTTTTCTTTGGTACAGCGCCCTGAGTTTAGTGCCCATCAACTCTTCCAGTTGATAGGTGTTAATCAGGCAAGCACCGATAAACCATTTGGAGTTTACTTCAAACGGAACTTTTACATATCCCAGTTCGCTAAAGTGCTCCCTGCAATTAATTTCGATTTTTAATCTCATAGGCTGAACCGGAGAAAATTCAGATTTAAACCTGCATGTTAGTTTATTGCTTATAAGTGTTTTTTTGTATTTGGCTTTTGATTCAAACCAGGGGTCAAGCAATTTTCTTATTCTGTCCAATACAGGCCCGATAGCCCCTTCATTCACCTGAACAAGATCTATATCTTCGGAGTATCTTGATTGCGGGGTCAGGTATAATTTATGTAGAGCAGTACCTCCACGAAATGCCAGCTCGTTTGATAAAAACTCATCGGAAAATATCTCTGTCAAAACCCTGCTTATTACTAAATCCTGTTTAACCTGCTCGTTCAATTTCCACGGAGCATATTGTGTCCATTCGGTAATATAGGCTCTCGGTATCATTCGTCAATCTCAATTTTTGTATTTATATTTATTTTCCAACGATTATTCACTTTTTGTTTCTGCAAATCAGCGGATGGGTTAAGGTTATAAATTTTGAAATAGCTAGACTGTTCTTTAATTATCCTGAGCAACGCATCTGCTAATTCCTGTTGGTCACATTCATATTCCCACAAATAACCTAATCGCTGCATATTAGCTTTTGACGATAAATTTAAGATATTATCATTTATCTCGCTTTTGTCTATTTCCTCTGACAATTCATTAATTACTGTCGCTGCCCGGTTAAATCCACCAATGGTTTTATGATAATTTATCAAATCAAGGCAAGTTAAAACCGGATCCGAAACATTTACATATCCGGTTTCTGTCTTTTTTTTAACAATGTGATATTCCGGAAAATTCCTCTTACTCACATATTTTATTTGCATTCCTTTTTTATTGGTATCGCGCATGCTCGGTAAAGTAGTACAAACAAAATTGACCTGTGGTTGTTGGTGTGCTGCTCCATGCAATGCAGCCGCCGACAGTAACGAAATATAATAAGGTCGTTTCAGGTACTCCATCAAATCATCCATAAACATTACCGGTGGAAGGATACCCAGATTTTGATAAGCAGGAGGAATAATGGTATAAAATCCTTTTGATATGGAGATGATTTTGTTTTTATCTACCAATCTTTTTAATGCCAGTTTTATGGAAATATAAGACTTATCCGGCATATTATCATACAGATAAGCAAGGGTAAAACTATATTTCCCCTTGGTCAGTTGTTGGTTTATCCAGTCCGATATTTTATTTTGTCTATTCATTTTCGCCCGAATGTCTGCACAAAGATACGTTTTTTGATACTTTTTGCAGACAATCAGATTAATTTTTTGATAATTTAATTTTACATTATATTTTCACAAAGCAAACTTCTTTTAGCCAATCAGGTGGAACAAAGGTGCTTTTTTTCTTCAAATTGCAAAATCAAATCTCAATATCCTGACATAATAATGCATTCAATATTAAAACAGCAAATGAATATAGTCAGGCCAAAGAAAACAGTCAGACGCTTATCGCATTGTAACGAAAATATTATTTTATCGTAATTAATTAGGCTGTATTATTTCAAAAAATTGTAATTTAGCACCCGGTTTTCATTTATGGTTATTGAGAATTACATAAGCAAATTATTATACAGGCATGATTGTGTTACTCTGCCGGGTTTAGGCGGATTTGTAACTAATTATGCGCCTGCAAAAATTCATTCTGTCAACCATACATTTTATCCTCCGTCAAAAATCATTCTTTTTAATTCCAAACTTGCAAGCGATGATGGGTTACTTATTCACGAAATTTCGATTTCTGAGAAGATACCTTACGAGCAGGCGAAAAATGATGTTTTGGAATTTGTTGATAATTGCAAGATGCAAATTGAAGATAATGGATTTGTAAAACTCCAGAAGATTGGGTCAATAACAAAAAACAGAGAGGGTAGTCTTTTATTTGAACCTGACACAACAGTTAATTATCTTGAAGAGGCATACGGACTGGCAACTTTCGTTTCTCTTCCAATTGCCCGCAAGCCACTGCATCGAAGACTTGAACAAAAATTCACCGATAGAAAGCCGGTTCCATACGAAGAGCGTAAAAAACGGAAAGCTGCCTATGCTTATCTTGCAATAGTTCCGGTAATCATTATTATCGGTTGGCTCATTTTCAATACAAACTTCAGAAATGATGATATTCAGCAGAGCGGAATATTTCCTGCGGCAGAACAGTTTTCTTCTGACAATCAAAATCCAGATGGGACGCTAGCAAAGAATTCTGAGCTGAATACTTCTGATTCGGACATAATTTCAGGTAGTGATAATACTAATACTGACCCATCGGCTGAATCGGTATTTGAACCACCAAAGCCTGTATATTATATTATCGGAGGTGCTTTTCAGTATGAAGATAACGCAAAAAGATTTGCAGCCACATTGCGTTCCAAAGGCTATAATGCAAAGCAGGCTGGGTTGAGCAGACGGGGATTACATATTGTAAGCTACTTTGATTCATCTGACAAATCGGAAGCTATGATGAATCTGGCATTAATTCGTAAAAATGATAACCCTTCTGCATGGTTGCTTAAAAAATAAACTGAAAACGAGCCTGCCGTGTCAAAAGATAAACTGAAAAGATTTGCCGAAAACCTTACTTTTCCTAACTTTTTTCAACCTACCATTGAAGAGGCATTGCAGGGATTTCATCTGAAAGGGAAATGGAATAAAGAATTTTTCGGGAACGATAATCCTGTTGTCCTTGAGCTTGGATGCGGAAAAGGAGAATATACTGTCGCTCTTGCCCGTAAATATCCCAAAAGGAACTACATCGGAATTGATATAAAAGGAGCCAGAATGTGGCGTGGATGTAAAACAGCCGTTGAAGAAAAAATGACAAACGTTGCATTCATCAGAACACGTATTGACCTTATCCTTAATTTTTTTGATAAAAACGAAATCAGTGAAATATGGATAACCTTTCCCGATCCACAACCAAGAATGAAGCAGGTGAAAAAGAGGCTTACTTCCCCACGCTTTATTGAGAGATATAGGCAGATATTAACTCCCAAAGGTATTATCCACCTGAAGTCCGACAATACTGAGATATATAATTTTACCCTTTCAACTATTGAAAAAGATGGCCATCATTTACTTTTTCAGACTAACGATCTTTACAATTCAGGATTTGAAGGAGATGCCGTTGAAGTACAAACTTTTTACGAAGAGAAGTTCCTTAAAGAGGGTGAGGCCATTAAATATATTCAGTTCAGGCTTGGCTAGCTTTCACTACAATTTCTCAAAAACAAGGATTTTTCAAATTGCGGTTCAAAATAATAACTAATTTTGCCCGGCTTTTTAATACAATGAACTTTGTGAATAATGTCAGAAGGTTCGTTTTTATACATTATATAATATGTCGGTAATAAGAGTAACGAAAGAGTTTACATTTGAGATGGCGCATGCCCTTTTGGGATACGACGGATCCTGCCGCTTTGTCCATGGCCATTCATACGGCCTTTCTGTAACGGTTTTGGGTGCGACTATTGATGATGATGCAAACCCAAAGCTTGGGATGGTGATAGATTTTGGCGATCTGAAGAAAATTGTGAGGGAGACTGTTGTAAATCAGTTTGATCATGCTTTGGTACTCAATAGCAAGACTCCCCATAGTGCACTAAAGGGTTCAAGCGAAATGTTTGACAAGATGATATTTGTAGATTTTCAGCCTACAAGCGAGAATCTGGTTGTTGATTTTGCAGAAAGAATAAAGGGGGAATTACCTGAGGGGATTAGTCTGTATAGTCTGAAGTTACGAGAGACTGCAACGTCGTATGCCGAGTGGTTTGCTGGTGAGAATCTATGATAAATTATTAAAAGCTTCAGCTATTACATCATTATAGATACTTCCAAAGTTGATTATGCACCAGGCCTCAAGAAGAATCACCTCATCACGTTTCAGCCATTTGACTGACTTCATTAATTCTTTTTTGAACAGATACCTGTTAAAACTAACCTTTTGCAGGATTGTCTTTGTGTATTTCAGCATAATATGTACTTTTTAAATCAATTTAGTATTTATATATAAAACCAATTTAAATTTGTAACGTAGAAAAA
>JAOZOC010000352.1 GCA_029933495.1 Bacteroidales bacterium | reverse complement strand
CGACCCATTTTAACAACATCAATATATTTATGTCCTAAAACCCTGAATGATTTGGCAAGCAAGGCTAGTTGCTTTTGTAATCTTTCATTCTGTAAAATCATTGTTAGTTTCAAAGAGGTTGGATAGGTATCGTTGGTCGATTGAGACATATTAAGTTCATCATTAGGTGATATTTTGTCATAATCACCTTTTTTATAACCGGCTTTTTCAAGGGCAATATTGGCAAGGACTTCATTGGCATTCATATTGGTGGAGGTACCTGCTCCGCCCTGATATAAATCAATTTTGAATTGATCAAGATAATTCCCGTCTATCAACTCCTGGCAGGCCGGCTCAATAAGCTTAAGCATATCGGGGGTCATCTTCCCTGCATCGGTATTGGCTCGTGCACAAGCCAGTTTGATCATTCCCCAGGCTTTTATAAAGTCGGGATAATCATTGATATACTGCCCTGAAATCTGGAAGTTTTCAATACCCCTGGCGGCCTGGGATCCATAATAAGCATCAACCGGCACATTAATCTCTCCCAAAAGGTCTGTCTCTGTGCGGTATTCCTGAGTATAAACACTGCTACCCAGAAGAATAACAAGCAGCAATAAACCTGCGATTAATTGTAGTTGTTTTTTCATAATTTTTAATTTTTAATGTATTAATGCAAAGGTTACTTAGTCAGTTCTAAGAAAATACCAGAAAGAAGCATCAATTTTATTTGAACTTAATCAGTGTTTCTGACAAGTCCTTAGGGTCAATAATCACAGCATCAAATTGTTTTACTTCTCCGGCTTCTTCCTTTTTCAACGTCCGGTTTATCATACTCTTTACTTTGTCATACAGCATACCGCTTTTTTGTGCTCTTAAGGAAAAATCGGCAGGGAGTTCGGCAATAATATCGTATTCATCATCAGGTGTCGCAAACAAATAAACCGGAACACCTTTGCATTCCTTAATTTTTGCTTTTAATGACACGCCTCCCTTAAATTTAATGGCATATGCTTTCTCATTTTCCACATCAAGCATAAGTGCATCAAACTCAGGAATTTTACCTTTTCCCTTACGCGATACTGCAAAAGCAACCACATTATCAGCTTTCTGTTCTATTGTTGATTCTTCATCAACTGCCAGTTTTATTATATTACTAACTGAAAGAGCTTTGCCAACTATTTCATAATCTGCAACTGGCACCGAAAAAATAAAAAAGGGTACATCCGATACAACAGACACTGTTGCAGGAGAAGATTGTCTTTCAGAAGGTGCAAATGCATACAGCACCGTCAAAACAATAAATACAATTGTTATAAAAAACGTTTTTTTCATATTTTATCAAATTTTATTTATTAATATCTGTTTTTTTGTTTGTTGCATCTGTATTGACCGGTTTATCAAGTACATCTTCAACCAGCAGAGCTTCAAATATTTTGTAAGAGATTGCCAATACCACAGCACCGACAAATAAGCCGATAATACCCGACATAATCATTCCACCGATAGCACCGAGTAAAACGGCGAGCATAGGTACATCAACGCCACGACCTAATAACAGGGGTTTTAAAAAGGCATCGCTCATACTAACAATTAAACACCAGACAGTAAAAATAACAGCAGGTGTTGTATCTGCTATTGAGAAACTGTAAACTGCTATTGGGCCTAAAATCAATATAGGAGGAAGTTGCATAATTGCAAGGAATAAAATAATAAGAGCCCATAAACCTGCACCCGGAATCCCTATTGCCCACATACCAATTCCTCCTGCCAGTGATTGAATAACTGCAATACCAAGTATTCCCTGAACAACACTTCTGATAATTGAAACTGAAAGTTCTGCAAAGTTCTCACCCTGCTTCCCAATCAGCGTTTCAAAGATTGACCTGGCAGCTTTTTTGGCTGATTTTGCCTGAGTGAACAGTGCTCCGGCTATTATTATTGAAATAATAAACAATAAAATTGTTGTACCAAGGTTTGTGGCCAGTGATAACACTTTTGGAGCAAACTGCTTAATCTGCGGAGCAAATTTTATTATTGCAGCTTCTAAATTTGTTGATATCAGCATCCAGCCTTCATAAACAGGTTTCCCGATAACCGGCCAGTCTGCTACATCCTCTGACGGGGGAGGGATTTGAACTACTCCGGCTTCCATCTGTTCCGAAAAGTTACCAAGACTTTCAACTGTTGAGTCAATCAGAAAGATTGAAGGGACAATGAGAATAGAAAGACCAATTAATGTTATTATTATCGCAGCAAGCTTCTCCCGTCCTCCAATTTTTTTTGCCAGTTTTTTAAAAAAAGGATAAATGGCAACTGCAATTATAATTCCCCACAACACTAACATAATAAACGGCCGTATTATTAAGAACGACCAGATAAGGAGCAATGCAATAAAACTAATTCGTAATGCTGTGTAAATAGCTCTGTTGTAAAATTCTTCGTTGTTCTGCATACTTTAAATATTTAAAATTGACATTTCAAAAATAATAAAAAAATGATAATAATTGCATATAAAGTAAGATTTAATAATCTTTCTGCATTTAGACAAAAGGTTTTTTTAGCATTTTTGTTAAGTCGTAAAGACAGATAAAATTATAGGGATGGATTGAAATTTCCATACCGGTATGCTGTTTGGCAGACAGAAGATATACCTTATGAAATCAGGCAAACATGATTCCTTTAAACTATAACTTCGCCAAGAGTCCTCATTAATCAGATATGACTAAAAACACTGCTTTGGCAGTTTTTGCCGATAAACCGGCAAAATTTGTTACCTGCTTTTAACCAAGATTCAACAATTTTCTTGCGTTCAGATATAGATATTTCTCCATCACTTTTTCGCTTAACGGCAATGCCAATGTTTGTTCAAGAGTTTCTTTAAAGTTACCGAACGGATAGGCTGAGCCATACACAAACTGGTCTTGCAACAATTCAATGTTTTGTTGATAGAGTTGTCCACCGGGCCAGAAGGTATAGACATCCGAGCTAATGGTAACGCTGGGCCACTTCAGGGCAAGCCCCAATGCTTCGGTAATACGGGGATAACCGCCATGCCCGAGCACGAGCCGCAGTTTCGGAAACTGTTTCATAACACTATCCATCCTCCATATCTCATTCGGCAGGTCGAAGTTATTCGGGTCGGCAAAAGCACCTGTTTGTACCTGCAACAAAATACCTTTATCCTGAAGTAGTTCGTACAGCGGGTAAAATGCAATATCGTCAATGGTAGTAGGTCCGCCGACAGTACGGTATCCCGGTTCAATTGTCGCACCGCGGATACCCGCATTTATCGCCTTCTCAAGGTCATCAACTGCCTTTGGGGTAGACTGGTCAATATTGATAGGGGCAATTCCGTAAAACCTGCCGGGATATTTCTTTTCATATTCTATGAGTTCACCGGTGTCCATACTCATTTCAGGTTGGCCAAGCATAAATCTGCCTGCTACGCAAACCGCCTCAATTCCTGCATCATCAATTTCTTTCCACCACATATCCAAAGCACCGGGATTATCTTCTCCGAACATTTTAACAGCTTCCGGCAATTTACCATGAGTAGCCGGATTGGCAAGAACATTGGGACGCTGGGCTATATATGTAAGCCTTAATTTATATAAACCTCCAAACTGTTTCAGAGGGGGACGGCAACGGTAATCAATTACTTTATATGTTTTTCCGTCTTTGCCTTTTACTTCGGGTTTCGCTGCCGGTGAAATCAGGTCACTATTTGCGAGAGTAATACCCGGAATTATACTTCCTGCCGCTGCTACTCCGGTTAGTTTAAGGAAGTCTCTTCTTTTTACTTTGTTCATTTTTACAGATGTTTTTTTGTTAATAAACTGATATTGATTGTCTGGGCTACAATGATGATTTACCAATAATTGTTTTAGGTGCTATTGTTTTAAATCTTCAAGATACTTATCAATAACTTTATCCCAAGTGTCATAGTTCGGTTTCCAGTTCCATTCGGCTATCGCACTACTGTCGTCAACAGGATGGGAAGCCGATTTCAACAGTTTGTCCCAGTCTTCATTAACATCAAAAGTAATATCTGCACCGGGAATTTTTGCTTTTACCATTTCCGCCATTTCCCCTGAACTTGGTAACGGGTTTTGGACTCCGTTAATAAAGTAGTTGATTGTTTTGATGTTTTCTAATGGTGCTTCACTAAGCTGAATCAGTGCTCTTGCACCATCTTCTACATAAACTAATGACAATCGAATATCTTTTCCGATAGGAATAACATAAGGTTCACCTTTTGCAGGCATTTCAATCATTGCGGAAGCATAAGTTACTA
>JAOZOC010000351.1 GCA_029933495.1 Bacteroidales bacterium | reverse complement strand
AGAGAAAAAAGCTGAAAAAAGACTAAAGAAAGCTAAACGAGAGTAACTTGTTATAGGTTTATATTACCCGAGTTTATCTCTTTTTTTTGTCTTTGTAAAAAGTATAAATTTGGAGGTCATAACTTTGAACATATTTACTAATTTTGCACTTTCTAATTTTGTAATATAAATAATGTAATATGTTTGAAGGATTATCGGATAAACTGGAACGGTCGTTTAAGATTTTAAAGGGGCACGGCCATATTACTGAAATAAATGTTGCCGAAACTCTTAAGGAAGTCAGGAAAGCTCTTCTTGATGCGGATGTCAGTTATAAAATAGCAAAGGATTTTACGAGTGTTGTAAAGGAGAAAGCTCTTGGAGAGAAGATACTATCTTCCGTCTCTCCCGGGCAGTTGATGGTGAAGATCGTTCACGATGAGCTTGCTACACTTATGGGTTCCGAGATGGCAGAGCTTGATATCAAGGGAAGTCCTGCCATAATTCTGATTGCCGGATTACAAGGTTCTGGAAAAACAACCTTTTCGGCAAAGCTTGCAAATTTTCTGAAATCAAAAAAAGGACGCAATCCGTTACTGGTTGCTGGAGACGTTTATCGCCCTGCTGCGATAGATCAGTTGAAGGTGCTTGGTGAGCAGGTTGAAGTGAAGGTTTATACTGAGGAAGATAATAAGAACCCTGTAAAGATTGCTGGAAATGCTATCAAATATGCCAGAGAATATGGTCATAATGTGGTGATTATTGACACGGCGGGCCGTTTGGCTGTTGATGAGGAAATGATGAACGAGATCACTGCTATTAAGAAGGCTGTGAATCCGCAGGAGACTTTGTTTGTGGTTGACTCGATGACTGGTCAGGATGCTGTTAATACAGCAAAGTCTTTTAATGACAGGCTTGATTTTGAAGGTGTTGTCCTTACAAAGTTAGATGGCGATACACGTGGTGGTGCTGCGCTTACTATTAAGTCTGTGGTTGATAAGCCCATCAAATTTGTGGGTATTGGCGAGAAGATGGATGCTATTGATGTCTTTCATCCGAGCAGAATGGCAGACAGGATTCTCGGAATGGGCGACATTGTCTCTTTGGTCGAGAAAGCCCAGGAACAGTTTGATGCTGAAGAAGCGAGAAAGCTTCAAAAGAAAATTGCAAAGAATCAGTTTAATTTCAATGACTTCCTGAACCAGATTAAGCAGATTAAGAAAATGGGTAATGTGAAAGATCTGATGGGGATGATTCCGGGGATGGGTAAAGCCTTAAAAAATATGGATATTGATGATGATGCTTTTAAAGGAATTGAAGCGATTATCTATTCGATGACTATGGAAGAGCGTGAAAATCCGAAAGTCCTGAATGGAAGCCGCAGAAAAAGAATTGCCAAGGGAAGCGGAACAAATATCCAGGAGGTAAATCAGTTGATAAAACAATTCTCCGAGACTCAAAAAATGATGAAAGCCATCTCAGGTGGGAAAGGGAAAAATCTTATGAAGGCAATGGCTAATATGCGTGGAGTAGGTGGTCGTTAGAGTATTTAGATTTATGCGTTATTGTTTAATGATCTAATTGGATGTTTAGTGAAACCCAGTATATTTCAAACTTTTACATATGAAAATAATAGACGGAAAAGAGACCGCAAAACAAATTAAAATGGAGATTGCTGCCGAGGTAGCTGACCTTATCGACAACAAAGATAAAGACCCTCATCTTGCAGCTATTCTTGTAGGTGAAGACCCTGCAAGCCAGACTTATGTGAGAAATAAGGAAAAATCGTGTAGTGAGGTAGGGATTTTGTCATCAATTTACAGATACCCCTCTGATATCACTGAAAGAGAGCTTTTGGATGCCATTGAATATATCAATAATGATGATGAAATTGACGGACTTATTGTGCAACTTCCTCTGCCTGACCATATCTCGGACAAGAAAATAATAGAAAGTATAAATCCTGCAAAAGATGTTGACGGTTTTCATCCGATGAATGTTGGAAAAATGATGCTTGGCCTGCCAACATATTTGCCTGCTACTCCTTTTGGAATAATCCAGCTTCTCGAAAGATATAATATTGAAACTGAAGGCAAGCATTGCGTTGTGCTTGGCCGTAGTCATATTGTTGGTTCACCGATAAGCGTGTTGCTGTCTAGAAAAGCAAATCCGGGAAATTGTACTGTAACTCTTTGTCACAGCAAAACAAAGAATATTAAAAAAATTGCCAAATCTGCAGATATACTTATCGTCGCGATGGGACAACCAAAGTTTGTTACTCACGAAATGGTCAAAAAAGGGGCTGTTGTTATTGATGTGGGAATTCACAGAGTACCCTCCGATGAGACAAAATCAGGCTTCAGGCTGGTTGGCGATGTTGATTTTGAAAAAGTTGCTGGAGTTGCTTCTTATATTACCCCAGTACCTGGTGGCGTTGGACCGATGACAATTGTATCATTATTACAGAACACTGTAAAGGCTGCTAAGAAAGAGGTATATTCTTAATCTCTTGTATTATTAACTAACTGATTTAATGTGAAACCGAATTATTTGAAATTATTTCTGCTTATTGCTGTTTATTTGTTTTTGGCAGGTGGCTCTTATGCACAGACAGGAGATAAGTCTTACACAACTGTTGAATATTCCGGAGTTCTTGATATTTACAGCAAGTTGTCTAAAAATGTAAATGAAGCATCAGGTGTGATTTTGTTTGAAGATTGCTTGTGGACTTTTAACGATAGCGGTGGCGAACCTGAAATATATAAAATAGATAAAAATAAGGGCAAAGTAATAAAAACTGTAAGGATTAGAAATGTGGAGAATCAGGACTGGGAAGATATTACTCAGGATGATGATTGTATTTATGTTGGTGATTTTGGAAATAATAAGGGAAATAGAAAAGACCTTGCGATTTATAAGGTTCTGAAAAAGGATATCAAAATAGGTAATATGGTCGAAGTTGAGGCAGAGATTATTTCCTTTTCCTACAATGACCAGGAATCATTTGCCGTTAATTGGCATAGTAATAATTTTGACTGTGAGTCGGTTATTAGTTTTGGCGATTCTTTGATAATTTTTTCAAAGGATTGGGCCGATTATAAAACCCGATTGTATAAACTCCCGAAAACATCTGGTATGTTTAAAATTAATGCGGTTGCTACTTTTAATGCTGATGGGCTTGTGACCGGAGCTGATTATAACAGTTCATCTGGAAATCTGGTACTTGTTGGGTACAAAGATTATATCCCGTTCGTTTTTCTCTTTAAGGGATTTGATGGTAATGGTTTTAATGTTGAAGATATTTTTCGCATCAATTTTCCTGATATGAAGGATTCACAAACAGAAGGTGTTGTGTGGTTTGACAATGAAAATGTAATTATTACTTGCGAGGATACCAGGACTTTTAAGCAGTCTGCTTTTATTTTGAATTTTGATGAGGTTATTAACAAGGAAGCAACTAATTGAAAGCCAGGGTGAAAGAATATGAAAATGACAAGCTGTTGAAGGGATTGGAACTCCCGCTTATGGAAGATTTCTACACAATTCAAGGTGAAGGATTCCACACCGGAAAACCGGCATATTTCACCCGCATAGGAGGTTGTGATGTTGGGTGCAGCTGGTGTGATGTAAAGGAGTCGTGGAATGCTAAACTCTGGCCTTTATCAAATACTGATGAAATTGTGGAGCGTGTTGCAGCATGCCCTGCAAAAGCTGTGGTTGTAACAGGTGGTGAGCCGTTAATGTATAATATGGATTATTATTGTTCAGAACTAAGAAAACGGGGAGTGGCTACCTACCTTGAAACCTCCGGCTCTCATTTATTAACTGGAAAGTGGGATTGGATATGTCTGTCACCAAAGAAAAACAGCCCACCAAAAATGGAAATATTTGAAATGGCAAATGAGTTGAAAGTGATTATTCAATCAAAAGGTGATTTTGACTGGGCCGAAAAGAATGCTTCAAGAGTAGGAGAGGGTTGTCTTTTGTTTTTGCAACCAGAATGGAGCGCCCGTGATAAAGTAATGGAACCTATTGTTGAGTATGTAAAAGCACATCCAAAATGGCAAATATCTTTACAAAGCCATAAATATATGAGGATACCTTAGGTGAGAGCTTACATTGTTAGATGCAAAACTGATTTTATTTTTGGAAATCTTTTTGGTTTTTAAGCTTTGATAGCTGACTTATTTTGCCACAAAGACACCAAAGCACAAAGAATTACAAAAGTTTAATCCTTGCAGAGGTTGAGCTTATTGTATGAAGAGGTAAACAACAGAAGTGAATTCATCGTAGATGATAGCTCTTAATAACAAAGGAAAAAACAGTTCGGTT
>JAOZOC010000350.1 GCA_029933495.1 Bacteroidales bacterium | reverse complement strand
AGTGAATGCTTAAATGCTTAAATGATTGAATGTTGAGCGAAGCGAAATCCCGCAGGGCGGGAAGTGAATGCTTAAATGTTTGAATGTTGAGCGAAGCGAAATCCCGTTTTGCGGGGCTTGAATGTTGAGCGAAGCGAAATCCCGCTTTGCGGGGCTTGAATGTTGAGCGAAGCGAAATCCCGCTTTGCGGGAATTGAATGAATGACCTCCGTTGCCAAGGCTTTGGAGGTTGAGAAATGCTTAGATTGAATAAAATAAAACTTAATTTCAGGATTTTTTTTGTTGTTATCTAACTATCTACTGCATCAACACGAGCTTGTGCATTATAATCCTTCCCAAGACAGTAACCCTGACAAAATAGACACCATTGTTAACTTTACGATTGTATGAATCCTTACCATTCCAGATGAATTTGTGTTGAGTCCCGCTTGCCAGATTTTCTGAGAAAATGGTTATAATTTTACTATCTGTGAGGTTGTAAATATCAATCTTAACAGGTGTCTGACCGGAATTATTATCCGGGATATTTAATGTGATGGTCGTTGAGGTCGCGAAAGGATTTGGAAAACTATTTAGCTGCATCTTCTGCATTTGAGGTTTAGCATTGCCGGCAATGCCGGTGATTACACTCTCGTTATAACCAGAAATCATCAGTTCATCAATTACAATGCGCCCTTTACCCGAACCCCAGGATGGCCCGACATCAAGACGGACTGCAATGATATTTTCTAAATTGATATTGGTTCCATTAGTCAGAAAATCGGTGATGCGAATACGGATACGTTCCATTTCGTTGTGCCAGCCTCCCTGCCGTTGATAAGGTTGTTCCAGGCCGCCACCATAAGCCCCGATATTTATGAAACTGCTTATGTTGTTCCCATCGCGTAAAGTAAGGGAAAAAGTCAGATCACCCAGTTCATCTAAGGTGTAAGGGTGCTGCGTTCCCTGTGCTCCTCTGAATGAGATGTTTACATATTTGCTTAAATCCTTGGCTTCAGGGATAATTTCCCATTCATAATAGAGGTCTGTATTATCCCAGTCGAAAACTACTCCCCGGCTGTCGTCATCGGGTCCTGCCTGTGTTGCTCCGTTGAAAGGATCAGAAGAGGTCCAGCTAAAATCCGTATTATTGTCATCAAGCCTGCCTTCGGTCAGATTCTGTACTGTAAACGAAACATCACCACCCGAGCTGCTTACCTCTTCATTAAATTCCGATTGATAGTCGTCAATAATAAAAACGTTTGTATCAGAAGGATTGGGCCGACATTCGTTTGTTACCACAAAACATGGATTTGTAATATCAACACCAATAGGATGAAAGCGTTCGTATTGCCTGTAAAAGAAATCTGTTGCCGGAATATTGTCTTCTGCAAAATGCTTAATCAAAGGTAAAAACAATCCCAGTTGAACCAGGTGAGTTCCTTCCTTTTCAATAGAGCAAGGGCCTGCAAACCAGGGCCCCCAGGTTTCGTTACCATTATGAAACCAGGCATGGCCGGTTCCCTGAACAATTGTGGACATCCGCCAGCCTGTAGCCCGTTCGTAAAGCTGGAAAGTTTGCAGCAGGTCGAAGTTAGCAGCACCACTCACCAGATCATCTCCCGAAGCAGTCCACATATGAAAGTTCACGTCGTGTGGAATGTCACCTTCTGAAGCGAAACCTCCCGGAGGCAGCATTGAACTAATGAGAACAATGCTTTCGGCGGTATAGTGTGTGGGAACATAAATACCCACGACTATTTTATGATATGACTTTGCAACATTGACTGCACCATGACTATGCCCTATCCAGATAATTCTTTCTGCATCAATTTTCCCGTTTAAAACTCCTCCGGCAATTTCATCCTGCAACTCAAGGAGAGCATCTGTGTGGTTATGGCCCACAGCGACATCCATATTTTCGTGAGCCATTACAATATAACCATAAGAGGCCATGTGTAGCGCAATATGGTCGTACCAGGTATATTCGTGGCCGCTGCCGTGCGAAATTACAACCAGGGGCAAAGGATCCATAGATGCAATTTCTGTGGGATAATAGAGTATTTCATTAGTTTCATCCGCAGGTATCCCGAAAATTGTGCCAACGCTGTATGTCTCCGATGTTGTAACATCCAAAGGGCCGGGTTGTGTAACATCGTGGATAATATATAAACCGGCTTCATCACCGTAACCGTCAATCAGGTCGTTACTATCAAAAACTCCGTTCTGGTTTATGTCAATCACGGCATCGTAACCATGTCCCAAGCCGGTAAAATTATTTGTGGCATCAACCCAGGCTGCGCTGCTCAGTTCGTCAGGCCCCGAAACGGTGAAGCTGTTTTCCTGTATTGTTGAACCGGTAAAGGTTATTGTAAGATATCCGTCTGACGTTATATCAGTTAATGATGGGTCGTTATCCCATTCAATTACATTTTTAGCTTCAACAATATAAATGTCTGCTGTCTGCCCGCTAATCCCGGGATGGAGTGTCGGGTCAACAGCAATTTCAACATTTGCATTAACATTAAATGCTTTTACAAATTCAAAATAGGGATATTGGGCGAGTGAATTTCCGGCAAGCTGTACTTCCTGTCCGCTCATCCCGATTGAAATGAAGAGAGTTGCTAATAGCAGAAGATATTTTGGAGGTATCATTTTATTTACGTTTTTATTAAAAGACAGTTTGTTTTTTTAATGGTTGTATGTTATTTCAGAACTTAATAATTTGATAAAAAAGACCGGATATTCATACATCCGGCCTCCAAATTAATTTAATGCTCACAAAAATCAGAAAAAATTACTCAATAATGATCTTATCCCTAAATATTTTGTCGCCCCTTAATTCAATGAAATATATTCCTGAAGGTAAATCATTCTTTTCGATTTTTACTTTGTTGTCAGTGATATGATTTATTGTCCTCAGGGCTTTTCCATTGATATTTGTTAATGCTAGCGTATAAGCTTTGTTTTCGGGGTTCTGAAATTCAATAGTAGCAGAGGTTTTAAGAGGGTTTGGGTAAACAGTTATTTTATCCCAATTGTTTTGATTCTCAAATGTAGAAGTGATTGAATTAATGGTTTCGTAAACGGTGTTGAGTAAAACCCCGTATCTGTCGCCACTGAATTCCCAGAACATTGCACCGCCCAATCCCATTGATTTCATATAATTCACTTTAATTTCCATAGATTGTGGATTGTCGTAGCTTATCATTTTTTGTGTATTGGGATTATATATCCAGGGGACTTTTGCTTCATCGTTCCAATAGGAAACATAGCCGTTCATGTCGATATAATTCTGAGCCAGGTCCCAGTAATCGAAAACACCGGCTTCCCAGGTTCCGCCATTGGCCGGGCCTGTATAAGTTTGAAAAAGGCCGTTGTTCGCATCCGGCACACCATCGAACCCTCTTCCGTAGAATGGCAAGGAAGCATTGATTTTTTCAAGAGGAACTCCTGCTTCAATATATCCCTCAACTGCTGCAGACATATTGAAAGAAGAATAATATGGTTCGGGTGTTGGATCGTCTTCAATTATATAAACTGGTGAATTGAAATGCGTGACCGGATCAGATTCTCCGCTCCAGGGACCATGAAAATCATAAGTCATTATATTAATCCAGTCGAGGTATTGATGGATCAGGTCAACTTCAATATTTTCTCTGATTAGTGGTGAGGAAGGTGCTGCAATCGTCAGCAGATAATCCCCGGCCTGGTCCAGCTGGCTCCTTAATTCAGCCAGCAACAGAGTGAAATTCTGTTTGTCCTCAGGGCGGTAGATATTGCTTTCCAGTCCGCCGCTGACAGGATATTCCCAATCAATATCAATCCCGTCAAATTCATATTGCTGGATAAATTGCACACATGAAGCGGCAAAGGTTTCGCGCGATTGCTGTGTAAGGGCAATGTCGGAAAAGTATGCCGACCACGTCCAGCCACCAATGGAGATGAACGTCTTAACGTGGGGATGGTTTTCCTTTAATATCTGAAGTTGGTGAAAACTGCCACGCAGACTGTCAGGGTCCCAGCTGTCTCCGGGATAGAACTTGTCAATATCGGCATAGGCATCCCCCAGCATAATGGTACCTGAGGCATGGTCAATATTTGCAAAAGCGTAATTGATGTAGTTGATCTTGTCAGCGGGAATATCCGGAACGTGATAATCGCGGACATAAACCGACCATGAGGTAAAATAGCCAATTATGTTTTTATTGAATTGTTGTCCGTTAGTGCTTTGGGTCATAATTGACAACAGGATAAATGAGATGATAATTCTTTTCATATGCCAGGAATTTAATTACGAAATATTATTTTTTGTTTTTACAAAGATACACCAAAACCA
>JAOZOC010000349.1 GCA_029933495.1 Bacteroidales bacterium | reverse complement strand
CTTCGTCCAAGAATTTCAGAGTAGAATTCACGGAAACTTTGACTGTTCATGCCTTTTATATGTACATATCCTATTCGCCCGTTTGACAGGCTGTCAGTTTCAGACATCCGGTTTTTAACCCACCTTTTATAAAGTAATTGCCCCTGTTTTCCACCTGTTATTGGTTTTATGGATTCATCCCATCGCTCACCTGATTTTGGGTCGTACATCGACAATAGTGTATGTTTGCCGGCTTTATGATTCATTAATACGAAATAGTCCTTATTGGAATTTATCTCTTGTCCGTCAATTTTTTCAATTATATCCCCGGATGTGATTTTTGAACCTGCCAGCAGCAGCGGACTATTTTCAATAATCTCAACTATTTTTATTCCCGGCCCTTCAAAATTCATATCAATAAAAATCCCAAGCTTAGCTGTTTTGTCACCTTGTTTATCACTATGTCTGTAGCCTGAGCCTGTATGCGATCCGTTAAGTTCACCCAACATTTCGCTCAGCATTTCGGCAAAGTCGTAATTGTTGGTGATGTACGGCAGGAATTTTTCATAATCGGTTTTATAATAATCCCAGTCAACACCACCGAGGTCGGGCCGGTAAAATTTTTCCTTTGCCTCACGCCAAACGTGCTCAAACATATATTGCCTTTCGATGGCTTTGTTGAGGTTAAATTCGGCTTTAAATTGTATATCCTTTTTTTCTGGTTTATCCTGAGTCTTTAGTTTTATTATTTTTCCACCGGAAAACAGAAACAGATTTTTCTCTTTTTTATCAAGTTGCATTGAGCCGCCGCCACCTTTAAGTTTTAACAGGAGTTTGGTTTCTTTATCTTTAAGTTTGTTTACCCAAAGGTCGTACCCATCTTCGAATTTACTCAGGTAATAAAGCTTTTCCCCATCGGAGGTGAGAACTGCATCCGAAATTGAAGATGAGTTTATAGTTAACCGTGCTTTACGGTCTTCTATATTATTAAGGTCAATTGAAATTGGTTCGGCAATTTCCACTTTTACCTTTAATTCGTCAATCTCCTCATCCTCCTTTTCCTTATCTTTCTTTTTATCTTTTTCTCCAATTTTTACCAGTTCGTACTCCTCTTTTGACAGCTTAAACCTGTCGAATGATTCCTGGTTAAAAAACAATGCATAAACATCGCGTGTTGTACCCCAACTACCATGACTCCGCATTCCTTGTCTGTCAGTAAACCAAATCATTGCATTTCCTTTTAGCACCCATTTTGGATTTGTGTCGCTGTAGCCGCTATTTGTAAGATTTACAGGCTCTTTACCTCCCCGGGCATCTATCAGCCCGACATCATTTAAGAACAGGCTGTAAGGTGAATACTGAACAAGAAACCATTTACCGTCCGGAGACCATTGAAACCACTGGTCACCATCGCTGTATGAATAATTATACTTTCCATCAAGAATTATCCTGTCCTCTTTTGTTTCCAGATTAATAACCATTAGAGTTTCCCTGTTTTCAAGATATGCAACCTCTTTGCCGTCAGGTGAATACAGCGGCTGAAACGTTTCATCATCACTCGTAAGTATTGGTTCTTCCTTTAAAACTGTTGAAAGTGAAAAAAGGTCTTCTTCATCTCGCACAATTTTGGTTTGATACAGGTTCCAGCTACTATCTCTTTCTGAAGCATACAATATACTGCGGCCATCCGGGCTAAAACTGACGGATCGCTCCTGCTGTGGTGTATTGGTAATTCGTTTTGTGGTTTTATAGTCAACAGAAGTAACAAAAACTTCACCTCTTACTATAAATACAATCTCTTTTCCGTTAGGCGACAGATCCATTTCGGTTGCATCGGATGTGTAGGTCATAAACGCTGTTTCATTCTCTTTTTCATCCACAGAAAGGATGATGTTGACCTTTGCAGGTTCGGAAGTTACTTTTTTTGTATAAATTTCACCATCAAAGCCAAAACAGAGAGTTCCTTCATCGCTAATGCTTAAAAATCTGACAGGGTCTTTCTCAAAAAAAGTTATTTGAGAGGGTTCTCCCTGACCTGAAAAAGAAAGATTATAAACATTAAACGATCCGGATTTCTCACTCAGATAATAAATGCTTGTTTCGTCAGGACTAAAAGCAGGGTTTCTGTCTTCTCCGGCAAAAGTTGTAAGTTTTATATGTTTTCCTGTTTCCGTGTCATAAACCCAGATATCGCGGGTTACTGAGGATGTATGATGCTTTCGCCAGCTATTTTCGTATCCTTTTCTGTCTTGATAAATAATTCTTTTCATTGATTTATCATAAATAGCTTTTTCGGCTGTGGTAGAGAGAATCTGCTTTATTCCTCCTCCCTCAACCGGAACGCTGTATAGTTCAGATAATAATCCTGAAGGGAACTGGGCGTTTTTGGAAACATCCTGAATAGATGCGGAAAAAACCACTGAAGAGCCATCAGGTGTGAAACTGTTTGGATACTCTGTGCCAGAGTAATATGTCAGTCGTTTTGGAGTGCCTCCTTCTACCGGAATTGTATAAATGTCGAAATTGCCATAACGGTCAGAAGCAAAGGCAACCATTTTGCTGTCGGGCGACCATACAGGCATATAATCATAAGCCTGATGAATAGTTAGATGTTTTGCCTCACCCCCAGCTGATGATACTAAAAACAAGTCGCCCTGAAATGAAAAAGCAATCATTTTACCATCGGGGGAAATGGAAGGATACCGCATCCATAACGGGTTGTTGCCGGAGAAAATGTTTTGCAATGATGCAAGGAACAGAAATATTAATGTCAGTTTTTTCATTGTTATTCTATTTTTGGAATGATGGATTTTTGGAACAATGGAATAATTGAATGCTTAGAAATAAAAAACATTCAATTTCCCGGTTAGTTCTAATTTGCTACATATTATTTATTTCAGGTTCAAATGTACTAATTTTTTACCTTTGTGAGGTTAGCTATGGACAAAAATTTTCTTCATAAGGAGATAAAATTTTCTGAATTATCAGGATTTCAGGTTATTTCAGGAGTGTCGTCCGGATTACTTTTCTCACTTTTCTTTTATCTGTTCCTGTATGTTATCAGGGAAACTATCAGATTATTATCGGTAACGGAAGATTTTGATATTTGGGTGCTTACTGATTCAGAAGTTTCTTTTTATAATCTAATATATGCTCTCGTTGCAGTGATATTGGGTCAGTCGGTTTGTTTTACTTTTTGGTTTGACAGGCCTTCTAAAGCAATGGGCATTTCTTCTCGAATTAGAAATTCCATATTAAATGATCAGAGAGTATTGATTTGGTATTTTCTTTTAGTGGCTTTTCAATTGGCGATTTTTTATGGCTTCTGGTTTGGGCCGGTTTCATCCGGTGGATTTTATGTTTTTAGTTTATATCCCTGGTATAACTATATTTTTATTCTGATAATAATAGTGTTGTACTTTCAACAATGGATAACAATAATGAAGGTCTATAAGCGTATAAGCGTGAAATGGCTGGTGATTTCCATAGTTAGCGTTACAATAGTTTCATTTGGATTATCGAAAATTAACCCTGTTGATTATAAAAAAATCAATCAGAATTATTTTAAAAGAAATGTTTTTTACAATTACTATATTCATTTACCTGAATCGGATTTCTATGGTTTTTTGGAGAGACGGTCGTTGGTTGAAAAGATTTATGTTGCTTTCCCTAAGGTTAATAATATGAATGAACAACCTGTAATTATTGCAGACAATGAGGAAATCCCCTTAAATGAAATTGCTGAAAAAATACATTTATGGCAATCAAAGAGGGATAAATGGGAGGCAAAATTTATGATAATCGCATTAAATGCAGACAAGGACGTGAAAATGAATTATATAAGTCTCTTGAAGGGTGAGCTTGTAAAGGCCGGCATTAATCATATTTCTTATGGAGTAGTTCCTGCTGAACACAAGTTCGATGAAAGATATTACAATAATTCTTATATCAGAATGATTCTTAAAGGGTTTACCAACGATCCGCAGGAGGCAGAAGAACTGTTTGTGTATCAAAGAGATACTTTTGGTATTGAGAATATTATAGATGTTGTACAGATGGATGACGGAAGGTGTATGGTTAACGGCACTGTTACCGGACAAGACAGGCTCAAGGATATATTTATGAAGTTGATTTCTCAAGACCCAAATTGTATAGTCAGGTTTTATATTAATGATAATGTAAGTTTTTCTTCCTACTTATCAGTCATAACAGCCTTAAAAAAAGCTGCTTATGATTTGAGGACTTTGTATTTAGGAGAAAATACCACCAAAAAGAAGAGGCTTCAGATCAGGGCTGTTCAATTCTAAATAAATTGTTGATAACTGTATAGATTGTAGTA
>JAOZOC010000348.1 GCA_029933495.1 Bacteroidales bacterium | reverse complement strand
ACAGGTTGAGATTAACATTGGAGCTACCTCCTTCTCATCTTTTAAAATATGGAGATTTGAAATATCGTCTGTCAACAATCTATTCCATTCGGCTGTAATTAGATATGAAGGTTTGATGTTTTTGATAATTGTATATTCAATCTGCTTTTTGTATTGCTCTGTCCAGGCAGTAAATTGGGTTGGTTCAATATTAGCAGGCGTTTCCGAAGTAAATGAGTATGCTAATACCGGAGTAATATTTTGGGCAGCTGATACTATAACAAAACCGCCAGGATTCATTTCTATCAGGTAATAAACAGATATATCATTGGAATATTCAATCCTTACATCTGCAATGATAATTTCATTATATTGCACCGGATGGATTTGATTTACTCTTTCGTAATAAAAATTTTTGGCAACCTTTTGTGCTTCATCAATCTGAATAGACTGAGAATGTGCCGAATTTACGATAATTATCAAAGAAAAAAACAGGGATAGCAGAATTTTCATCATATACAGAATTTTGAAAAAAATAGAGAGTGCGAATATAAGGAAAAGTTTTTAATTTATTGATTTAGCTTTTCCCGGGTCTCTTTCCCTGGAATGACGATTCACTAAAACAGCTTTTCCCTCTTCAGAAGATAGGGGAGAAGTACCTGCTCAAGTCCTTGGTTAATGTCAGCTTCCACAAAGTCGATCTTGTACTGTCCACATTTCATTTTTAGCTCATTTTTATAATCTGAACTAATTTTTTTGTAAGAATCTCGTACTTCATTTGGAGTTAGCTTTAGT
The DNA here is from genome assembly GCA_029933495.1 of Bacteroidales bacterium. Lineage (GTDB taxonomy): Bacteria > Bacteroidota > Bacteroidia > Bacteroidales > JAADJA01 > JAADJA01. The sequence goes on along the minus strand of JAOZOC010000348.1, from coordinate 3,569 downwards.
TCCTGGCCTGTCTCCATATCCACAAATTTATAAGGCCTGTTATCATAATCAAAATCAATCTCTTTGGTTTTATCAACAACGTGAAAGAGAATAACTTCGTGCTTGTTGTGCCTTAGGTGTTGCAATGCTGAAAAGAGTTCGTCGGGCGATGCGGAAGTGTCGAGCATATCGCTAAATATTATGACAAGTGAACGCTTATGTATATTTTCTGCAATTTCATGTAAAGCTTCTGTTGCTGAAGTTATTTTTTTGGAAGTAGCCGGAATGGGCCTGAGTAGCTTTTCCATTTCGGAGTAGATATATTTCTGGTGTGTCGAGCTTGACCTTGTTTGTGTGTGTGTTTCAACATGATCGCTAAAAAGGCTAAGACCAAAGGCATCGCGTTGTTTTTTTAGAATATAAATCAGTGCTGCTGCCGAGTAGGTTGAAAATGTAATTTTATTAGGATTGTCAATTGAGATTTTATCTTTGATCGGAAAATACATCGAGGATGAAACATCAATTACTATCTGGCACCGTAGGTTGGTCTCCTCTTCATAACGCTTGACAAAAAGTTTGTCTGTACGTCCGAAAAGTTTCCAGTCAATATGTTTTATTGATTCGCCGGCATTGTATAGGCGATGTTCAGCAAACTCAACTGAAAAACCGTGAAAAGGGCTTTTGTGCAATCCTACGATAAATCCCTCTACGACCTGTCGGGCAATGAACTCAAGAGAGCCAAACTGCTGCATACGGTTATGGTCGATGGAATAATCCAAATCAGTTGGTTTTAAATATTAAAGGTAAATTATGACAATACAAAGAGATTACAATGTAAATACATTAACAGGTCATACTCTGATTTGAATATGGCTGAGTTCAAAGATAGTGTTGCCTGCTGCTTACATAAGTGCTTCCAGCTTGTTTACCAGAATCTGCTTAGGAACGGCACCAACTTGTTTGTCAACAACCTGTCCACCCTTAAAAAATAAAATAGTAGGGATGTTTCTAATGCCGAATTTTGCCGATACTCCCGGATTACTGTCAACATCAAGTTTGCCAACAATCACTTTGCCTTCGTAATCCTGTCCAATTTCTTGAACAATAGGACCTACCATCCTGCAGGGACCACACCATTCAGCCCAAAAGTCAACTAATACCGGTTTATCTGATTGTAAAACAAGTTCTTCAAAATTTGCGTCTGTGAATTCTAATGCCATGATAAATAGTTTTTTGCGTTTAATATTTTTAGCGGAGCAAAAATATTATTTTTTCATAATAAACAAGCTAATAAAATAAAATAAATTAGTTTAGTTTGAAGCTTACTTCCGTAAGTCTTGAAACATTTCTTAAAAATAGCGATGGGGCAACCTTTAATTTAGGCGCAGGCATCTCAATGGAGATGTTGTTTTCACCATCATATATATGAAATTTAAGATTACATGTACCTGCAAAGTCTGTCGATATTTTTGACAGGCTATTCACCGTATCTTCAGTGATTGCTGACAGATTCAACCTAATCTCAATTTCCTTTGTCTCTTTCTCAAGAGCTTCTGACAGTAAAGTCATTTTACTGATTCTAATATCAAGTGTGTCCGTATGTCTGTTCCTTGTAGCAATCCTGGCAGCTACCAATACTGAATTTCCTTCAACCAGAAAATGCTTCATTTTAAGATATTCTTCCGAAAAAAGAATAAACTGGTTCTGATCTGTGAAATCCTCAATAACAAAAGTTGCAAATTTATTCCCTGTTTTGGATGTGCGATGATTAACAGATGTTATCATTCCTGCAAATTTTACGGTTTTATTCTTTAGCTTTTGCATATTGCTTTTTAAATCGTAAATATTTATGTTGCAAAAGTGATCCATCTCAATTTTGAAATCCTCCAGCGGATGACCCGACATATAGAACCCGGTAATATCTTTTTCGTGTTTAAGCTGTTCAAGTTTAGTCCAGAGATCGCATTGCGGCATGTCAGGGTCTTTCACTTCTATTTCGTCTGAATCACCGAACAGGCTGGCCTGCATTGAGTTTTGTTTTTCCTGGTATGTTGAACCCCATTTTATTATTTTTTCCAGAAATATTGAATCTTCAGAATTTTCGCGGTAGAAATATTGTGCTCTGTGAGTATTTTCAAAGCTATCAAAAGCACCTGCCATAGCAAGGGCTTCAAGACTTCGCTTATTCACAGACCGCAGGTTCACTCTTTTCACAAAGTCGAATATGGTTGAATATGCTCCTCCTTTTTCCCTCTCATCAATAATGGAGTTTGCAGCACTTTCACCTACATTTTTTATGGCAGCAAGCCCGAAACGAATCTCTCCTTTGGCATTTACCATAAAATTCAGGTCGCTTTCATTAACATCCGGCCCCAGAACGTTTATTCCCTGGCGCTGACACTCATCCACAAAAAAAGTGATTTTCTTTATATCATTGAGATTGTGTGTCAGGACTGCCGCCATATATTCAGCAGGATAGTGAGCTTTAAGGTAGGCTGTTTCGTAAGCAATGACTGAATAAGCAGCAGAATGAGAACGGTTGAATCCGTATTTTGCAAACTCCATCATCACATTGAAGACATCCTCGGCTTTCTTTTTATCAATACCCTTTTTTTCGGCTCCCTCAACAAAAATCACTTTCTGCTGCTCCATTATTTTCATATCCTTCTTTCCCATTGCCCTTCGAAGAAGATCTGCTTTGCCGAGAGTGAAGCCTCCCATAATCTGGGCTGTCTTCATTATCTGTTCCTGGTAAACCATGATTCCAAATGTAGGTTTCAGGATTTCTTCAAGTACAGGATGTGGATACTCAACCTTCTCCTTGCCGTGCTTTCTTCGGATATATAAAGGAATGAAATCCATTGGCCCGGGACGATATAAAGCATTCATTGCAATGAGGTCTTCTATGTCGGTCGGTTTCAGCTCTTTAAGGTAGTTCCTCATTCCTTCCGATTCAAACTGAAAAGTCCCAATTGTATTACCTCTCTGATATAGTTGATAGGTCTTCTCATCATCCAATGGAATAGAGTCAATGTCGATAGTTATATCATGACGTTTTTTGATATTTTTTATAGCGTCGTTAATAATAGAAAGGGTTTTTAGTCCAAGGAAGTCCATTTTTAGCATTCCTGCCGATTCCACAAGCTTTCCGTCATATTGAGTCACCATAAGAGTGGAGTCTTTGGCAGTAGCAAGAGGGATGTGGTTTATCAGGTCATCAGGCCCGATTATAACACCGCAGGCGTGTGTACCTGTATGTCGGGCTGAACCTTCAAGGGTTTTTGCAAACTGTAGAGTCTTCTGCTCAATTTCACTTCCATTTTTCCTGATTTCCTGTAATTCCTTAACCTCTTTAAAGGCTTGTTCTAATGTTGTACCCGGCCTGTCAGGAACATATTTAGCAAGTTTGTCAGCATCAGGCAACGGAAGCTTCAAAACACGAGCAACATCTCTGATAGCCGATCTTGCAGCCATTGTTCCGAATGTAACGATCTGCGCAACTCTCTCTTTCCCGTATTTATTTACAACATAATCCAGAACCTTATCCCTGCCGTCATCATCAAAATCAACATCAATATCGGGCATTGTAA
>JAOZOC010000814.1 GCA_029933495.1 Bacteroidales bacterium | reverse complement strand
AAAAATCTGAATAAGTTATTAGTTTTTAACTGATTAAAATTATAATTATGAGTAAAATACGATTAGGATTAAAGGGGTTTGGCGAAATCCCGAGGCATCTCTACAGGATGTGTCTTGAGGATGACAGGATAGAAGTAGTTGTTATTTCCGACTTTGGCAAGCCGGAAATTCTTGCATATCTTGTAAGTGCTGAAACAAAAGGAAGAGTAAGTCCGAAACTTGAGGGGAATTTCCTGGTTGCTAAAAACGAAAAAGCAAGGTTTGTATCAGGTGGAGATCCCGGTAAAGTGCCCTGGGATATGTTTGATGTTGATATTGTTGTTGACGGCACATGGACTCACCGCACAAAGAGCGATATGGAGATGCACATGAAAGCCGGTGCCAAAAGGGTAATGCTTACAACTGTCCCAACTGAAATTATCGACAGAGTTGCAATTTTTGGTGTTAATGATCATACGATAAAATCTTCAGATAAATTGGTTTCACCTGGTTCGGCAACAACAAATGCCTCTGCCATTATGTTGAAAATTCTGGCTGAGAATTTTGGTGTTGATTATTCTATTTTCACAACTGTACATTCATACACTTCTGACCAGCCGTTGCGGGATAGGGCAGGAGTTGATTTCAGACGTAGTCGCTCTGCAGCGGAAAACATTATCCCTGTTTATACAACAGCTCCTAAGTGGATTGAATACATTATGCCGGAGTTTAAAGGCAGAGTTGATGGAACTGCATTAAATGTTCCCGTTCCAAACGGCTCCTTGCTGGATATGACAACAATACTGAATAAGGGTATTTCTGTTGAAGATATAAACAGGGTAATGGAAAAAGCTGCCAAACAGATGCCTGATATTATTCAGGTTGTTGACGATCCTATTGTTTCAACAGATGTTGTTAATAACAGCCACTCTGTTGTATTTGATAAGAAAGCAACATTACTGTCACCTGGCAGGATGGTGAAAACATTAACGTGGTATCATAGCGCTTTTGCTATGGCCTCAAGAATTAAAGAGTTAATTTTAGCTTATGATAAAGCAGATAAGAAAGGAGGTGCCAAATGAGAGTAGCAATTAACGGATTTGGCAGAATAGGACGTTCTGTATTCAGAAT
>JAOZOC010000347.1 GCA_029933495.1 Bacteroidales bacterium | reverse complement strand
CAATTTTCGTTACGGTTTCCGTATTTGAAAGATCTGCCTGGATGGTTTTAATGTCATTTTCTAATGAAAACTTTTGTAGAACTTCATTGTTAATATCAGCGATAGTAACGTTAAAACTGTCATCTTTTGAAAGGTCGGCAGCCATTGGCCCACCCACAAGGCCACATCCCAGTACTATTATATTCTTTTTCATTTGATTGTTTTTATGATTGCTAAAATACTAATTTTGTACAAAAATATTGACATAAAACCGCATCTTATATTTTTTATGCAAATTATTTTATATTTTTACAGTTTTAAATGAAGCAAGATTTTATAAAAATTGTTTACTTATGTATTCGGCTCTAGTAACAAATAATGAAAAGATGGCAGCTATTTTTAAAAGTCATAAAATCGAAAAAGTTTATGTCTTTGGCTCTGCTCTCAGTGATGATTTTAACGAGAGAAGTGATATTGATTTTTTAATAAAATTCAAACCTGATCTGGATCCTCTTGAGAAAGGTGAGCTTTGGTGGAATTTACATGATACATTAAGAGATTTTTTTAACAGAGAGATTGATATTGTTACTGAGAATTCTATAAAAAACCCTTATTTTATTAAAGAGTTGGACGAAACCAAACAATTAATTTATGGATAACAAAGCAAAAAAACTATTGTTTGATATTTTAACTGCAATTAATAAGATTGAAGATTATATTGGTGTAGAGAAAAAATATGATAAATATGATGGTAATTCTATGTTACAGGATGCTGTTGAAAGAAATATTGAAATAATTGGAGAGGCTGTAAATAAACTTTTAAAAATTGAACCTTTCATAAATATATCTGGTGCAAGAAGAATTGTTGATGCTCGGAATAAAATAATTCACGGCTATGATGAAATTGAGAATGTTCAGATTTGGGGAATTATTATTAATCATTTACCTCTCTTGAAAAGGGAAGCACAACAATATTTGGAGGAATAGCATCTCCAGAGTTATAGAGTTTTATTATTGTAAATATTCATGATTTTTATAAATCCACAATGGAATGATTATGCTGCCCCATCCATTTGTAGCCCAGAGTCAGTTATAAAATTATAAACATATGAAAAATATATTAACCTCCGTATTCAGTTATATAATAATTACTTTTCTATTTGTTTTGCTTACCACTGTGCCATCTCTATCGGTATTTGCACAGCAAAAAGATAATGTTTACTGGTCGGAAGATTTCTCAGAAGGTAAACTTCCTGATGGCTGGATAATAGAAAGTACTGGCGACAGCACCGTCCTGTGGGAATGTACAGACCAGCCTTTTCAGGGTGCTCACCAATACAGAAAACAGGCACCTCCCATTGCTTCCGGAAGCCGGGGGCATTTTATGTTGTTCAGTCCGGGTGTCGCTGTTGATACAAACATTAACAAATGGAGGCACAACGATGTTTATCCGAATGGCTTTTTTATGACTGATGCCATTGACTGCTCGGGATTGAAATCGGCCCTGCTGAAATTTCAACAGAAATTTTGCTACAATCCCTGGGGACATTCAGGAGGTTCTGGATTGTATGTTGAGGTCAGTAATGATGGTAAAAACTGGACTGAATACAGGGTGAATAAGGGAGTAAAAGGCCGGAAAGACAGCCCTAACCCGATGGATATTGAGCTTAATGTTTCAGATGTTGTTGCCGGGCAGTCAACTGTATATATTCGCTTTTTCTGGAAAGGATTCTTTGCCTGGTACTGGATGGTGGATGATATTAAGCTGGTTGAAGGCTTTGAAAAAGATCTTGGCGTTAAGTCTTTATTGTCACCTTTGCATAAAGATAATGTCTTTGGGAAGCAGGATACCATAATCGTTGAAATAAAAAATATGGGGTCAGAATCTCTTAATGATAATATTGATGTTTATTGTGTTGTTGATAATAATGACACACTTAAAGCAATTATAGATGCGAAGGAAAATCCTTTTAAAGGAAATACTACAGTTGATGTTAGCTTTTCTCCAGTTGATCTCTACACCAGAGCATCACACTCCATCGAAATAATTATTGATTATCCCGGAGATGAGGATGAAAGCAATAACACAAAATCATTTACTGTTTATTCAAAACCTGTTTACCTGAAGGAGATAACTGCAACGGAAAAGGGAACGGATGATAGCTATATTTTTTTAAGTTATGATGCAAAGGTAAAGGTTAAGTTTTTGACCGATGATATTTTTAGGATTTGGATGGCTCCTTTGGGTGATTTTGACGATCCTACAGAAGGGAAGATAGTTGTTGAAAACGATTTTATACCTGTAAATGTCACTTACAGTGATGAAGGAGATTATTATAAGATTGCATCCGTAAAATGTGTGGTCAGGGTTTACAAAAAACCTCTGCATTTTGCGATGTACGACAAGGATGATAAAGTGATGATCTGGGAAGAGGCGGAGAGCTTGAAATATGGAGCATCAACATTGCAAACATTAAAAAGAGGAGATGATGAGTATTTTTATGGTGGAGGTATGCAAAATGGTTATTTCTCACATAGGGACAGTACCATCCTAATTGAAATCGGTGGAGGATGGGATGATGGTGGCAGACCCAATCCAGCTCCTTTTTATATGAGTACTGCCGGATATGGAGCTTTTCGGAATACCTTTAAACCAGGGGAATATAGCTTTCATAATCCTCTTGCATTGAGTCATGATGAATTTCGTTTTGACAGTTATTATTTTTATGGACCCTCTTTGAAGGAGATTTTAAATAACTATACTTTAATAACCGGAAGGCCGTTTATGCCGGCTCGCTGGCAGCTCGAAATGGGAGATGCAAACTGCTACAATCGTGATGGCTTCACAACTCCCATTGTTATTGATTCAATTGCACGGAAATATCGCGAAAATGATATGCCTGGAGGCTGGATTCTTCCTAACGATGGTTATGGCTGCGGATATACCGACCTTGACTCAACAGTAAAAGGATTGCACGATCTTGGTTTTTATACTGGTCTGTGGACTGAAAATGGTGTTGACAGGATAGCCTGGGAAGTCGGTACGGCAGGTACACGGCTTTGTAAGTTAGATGTTGCCTGGGTTTACAGAGGTTATGATTTTGCCTTTGATGCTTGTAAAACAGCTTACAACGGGATTGAAGATAATAGTGAATCCCGCGGGTTTGTATGGTCAGTGATGGGCTGGGCAGGAACTCAGCGCTATTCGACTATCTGGACAGGTGACCAAAAAGGAAGCTGGGAATACATTCGGTTTCATATCCCTACTGTGATAGGTTCGGGATTATCAGGTTTTAATGCTGCAACTGGCGATATTGACGGAATCTTTGGTGGTAGTGACGAGTCTTATACTCGCGATCTTCAATGGAAATGTTTTACGCCTATACTTATGAGTATGTCGGGATGGGCCCCGAAGATGAAGCAACCTTACATTTATGGTGAGCCTTTCACATCAATCAATCGCAAGTATCTGAAACTAAAAATGCGCCTCACACCTTATATGTACACATATTGCAGGGTGTCTTATGATAACGGAACCCCGGCAGTAAGAGGGATGTTGCTGGAATTTCCAGAGGATAATGTTACTTTGGATAACAGCACTCAATACCAGTTTATGCTGGGTGAATGGTTTCTCGTGGCTCCTGTATATAAAGATGAAGCAAAGCGCGATAGTATATATTTTCCTAAAGGAACCTGGACAGACTATTGGGACGGGACAAAGTATGAAGGACCTCTTTGGCTGAGTGATTATAATGCTCCGCTTGACAAGCTGCCGCTTTTTGTGAAAGAAGGAGCAATTATCCCGATGTATCCCGAAATGCTTTATGATGGAGAGAAACCGAAAGACCCTGTGACTTTTGATATTTATCCCAAAGGAGAAACAAAATTTGAGCTTTATGAAGATGACGGACATACTCAGGAATATCGTTTAGGAGCCTATTCTAAAATGATAGTTAAAGTATTCAATTCGGAAGGCAATACATCTGTTGATATTAGTCCTGCCAATGGAATATATCCCGGAATGCCTGAAAAGCGTTCTTATATTTTTGAGGTTCATTTGTCTGATTCACCTGATAAAGTATCCCTGGTTTTGGATAAAACATTGAAACTGAAAAATCTGAAAACAAAAGAAAAGTATAATGAAGCAGGGGAGGGTTGGTATTTTGATCCGGAAGATCGCAAAGGAGTTTTGTTTGTTAAGACACGGAGTATTTTGATGAATAATGGATTCATGGTGAGTATTGAATAGGCTTTTGTATTGTGAAATGGATATGGGTTTTTGAGTTACGGGTTATGGAGGATGACCTTCTATTGCTGTCGGTTCATAAGATAGGTTTACACTAAGTTTGGTTGAAAACTATTAAATTTG
>JAOZOC010000813.1 GCA_029933495.1 Bacteroidales bacterium | reverse complement strand
GAGCGGTTTCAGATAAATACAGGGGGAAGTACGCAGAATAAAGGTCTTGAAGGACTTTCGTACAATCCAAATAACAATGCATATTACATTGTAAATGAAGATTTGCCGGGTGAACTGATTGTCTGGAACAAGCAGTTTGATATAATAAGCAAAACGGAACTACATTTTGCGGGTGATTACTCGGCAATTTTTGTTGACACACAAAACTCGCTCCTTTGGATTGTAAGTGATGAATCAAAAGCACTGTTTCAATGTGATTATAATGCCAAAGTTATAAAGGAGTATTCACTTCCAAAGGATAAATTTAAAGGAATAGCCGTGGATGCGGAAAACAAACTCCTCTATCTTGTAAATGACAGTACGGCAGAATTATATATTTATAAAATTATTGAAAAATGAAAACAACGATTCCCAGGTTTGAATTTAGAATTTTCGGGCAGAACTTAGACGCTTATGAGTCGAAGTTAAAAGAGATATCTAAAGTTGAAAAGACCCGGCAAATGACATCAATATATCTGCTGACTGCCGGAAATACGACTAATAATATTAAGATCAGGGAAGGGATAATGGACATAAAAGAGTTGGAGCAGGTACAAAACGGTCTTGAGCAATGGAGTCCTTTTCTTGTAGGAGAATTTCCTTTGAAAGCTGATATAATCAGAACGGTTGTTTTCCCTGCAATGGGTATCGAAAGCCCTGTCTTCGAAAGAGATGAATACACCCTCAAACAATTGCTTCAGGATGTTATCTGTAAAGACCCTGACCTTGCTGTGGCCTATGTAAAAAAGACACGCTATGCTTATACAGTGAGCAAGTGTATTACCGAAATAGCAGAAGTAACAATCAACGGGGCTTATATGAAAACACTTTGTATTGAGCACGAAGACCCTGAAAGGGTGCTAAAAGCAAAGAAAAAACTTGGAATAGGAGAAGATGTTGAAAATGTAAACTATCCTCTTGCCCTTAAAAGGGTGATGGGTCTGGCTGAATTACCGGAGACGTGGAAGTAATTTGCAAATATCGCACCGCTGCGATCGCTTTGTGAAAAAAAATAATAATAGTAATTAATTTTTAAAACAATAAATCAAAAACAATGGCAAAAGAAAAATTA
>JAOZOC010000346.1 GCA_029933495.1 Bacteroidales bacterium | reverse complement strand
AACGACTACACTCGTTAAAACTATTGTTCCCATTCCAACATTAAGTAATATCATTCTTTTTTTATTTATTATCCGTCAAATTACGGACAAGATTTACATAACTATTTAATAAACTAATTGACTTTCAAATTTCATATTACAATTTTATTCCCATAAAGCTCATAAAAGCTATTCCCATCAGTCCGGTAATAATAAATGTAATTCCCAATCCTCTTAGAGGTGCCGGCACATTCGAATACTTAATCTTTTCACGAATAGCAGCAATACCAATTATCGCAAGGAAAAAACCAACTCCTGAGCCAAGTCCGAATGATGTAGCTTCTGCAATTGTTTCATACTCTCTTTCCTGCATAAACAATGACCCACCAAGAATAGCACAATTCACAGCTATTAAAGGAAGAAAGATACCCAGTGAATTATACAATGTAGGTGCAAATTTCTCAACTATCATTTCAACCAATTGAACCATAGATGCAATTATAGCAATAAACATGATAAAACTTAGAAAGCTTAAATCAACCTCAGCAAAACTTTCACCAAGCCAGGATAAAGCTCCTGCTTCTAATATATATTTATTAAGTAAATAATCAACCGGCACTGTTATGCCCAAAACGAAAATTACTGCAAGTCCTAATCCGAAAGATGTATTTACCGTTTTAGATACGGCAAGGTAAGAGCACATTCCAAGGAAATAGGCGAATATCATATTATCAATAAAAATGGACTTTACGAATATGTTAAATAGTTCTTGCATGTTTGTAATGTTTTATTTGATATTGTAACTTTTGTAATTCTATTATAATTTCTATTTGCACTTAAGCAACTGCTTTATGCTATCTGCTTTTATTTTTCTTCGACCAATTCTTTATCTCTTGATCTTTGTATCCATATAATAATTCCGACAACAATAAGAGCCATCGGTGGTAATATCATAAATCCGTTATTTTTATAACCGAAATCATACAATCCAAGGTTTTCCATTACAGGGTAGTTCCAGATTGTTCCTGAGCCGAAAAGTTCTCTGAAAAATGCAACCGTCATCAAAATCCAACCATAACCAAGAGCATTTCCGATTCCATCTAAAAATGCCGGCCAGGGTTTATTTCCCATAGCAAAGGCCTCAAGGCGTCCCATAATAATACAGTTAGTAATAATCAAACCAACAAATACTGACAATTGCTTGCTTACGTCGTATGCAAATGCCTTTAGCACCTGGTCAACTAAAATTACCAAAGAGGCAATTATCACTAACTGAACGATAATCCGAATCCGCGTAGGAATTGTATTTCTTAGCAAAGAAATTATCACGTTTGCTGCTGCTAATACAACCATAACAGAAAGTGACATTACAAAAGCCGGTTCCATTTTAGCCGTTACAGCAAGAGCTGAACAAATACCCAATACCTGTACAGTAATCGGATTTTCCCGGCTTAACGGGTTAAATATAAGTTTCTTATTCTTCGGAGAGAACAATGGTTCTCTTTGTTTTACTTCTTCACTCATTGTGTATATTTTAAAAATCGTCAGACAATTGAATACCTATTTTATCTGTTTTTTAATGTAATCTTCATAATTTTTTAAACAATCTGCTATCATTTTCGAAACTGCATCACTGGTAATAGTTCCTCCTGACACAGCGTCAACGCCATGAATTTGTTGATCGACTGGCATTGTTCCGATGCCACCTTTTACAACTTTCACTGATGTAAATTTATAGTTATCATCAAATATGGTTTTACCGATAAATTGTTTCTGGAATTCTGTTGTTGCTATTTCAGCACCAAGCCCGGGAGTTTCACCTTTATGCCCGAAGGTAACACCATATACTGTCCTCATATCCTGTTTCAGAGCAATATTACCCCATATAGGCCCCCACAATCCTTTGCCTCTCAATGGAATGATGTAATAAGTTTCACCATCTTTATTACAAATATAAAGTGGGAAATTTGGTTGTTCTGCATCTTTACCGGCATCCAATAATTCCTTCTTCTTTATTTCTGACTTTAATTTAATATCGAAAGGCCTGATATCCCCTTTTTCAAAACTTTGATCTTTATAAATACTTGTTGCTTCGCCATCCGTATTCAGGGCAAGCTCCTCAACAATATATTTATTGTACATAACATCGGCTTCAGCTTTTTCAGCTTTAATATTCACCGATTTTAAAATGTCCATTATCTTTTCCGTACGGACATTCTTTTCCTGGAATGGTTTTAAATATGTGGCAGCAGAAGAAAGTATAGCAGCTACAACAATAACCATCACCGAGGCATAAATAAAAATATATCTGTTACTAAACATCCTATTTGTTTTTTATATTCTTTAAGCTTTAATTTTTATTCTTTTAAGCCTCCTTTTAATGTTGGCTTCAATAACATAATGATCAATAAGCGGCGCAAATACGTTCATCAGCAGTATTGCCAGCATCATTCCTTCTGGGTAGGCCGGGTTTACCACTCTTATAAGAACAGCCATCATCCCGATAAGGATACCATAAATATACATACCTTTCTTCGTCTGAGCTGCTGTTACAGGGTCAGTTGCCATAAATACGGCACCGAAAGCAAAACCGCCCATAATCAAATGATAATAAGGAGGAATGTTCATATATTCATTAGCACCTGCCCAATTAAAAATTAATCCCATTAAATAGCCACCAACAAAAACTGATAGCATTACGCGCCAGCTTGCTATTCCTGTAAAAAGCAGGATAGCAGCACCAATTAAAATTGCAATTGTTGATGTTTCACCAACTGAGCCTGGAATAAGGCCGTAAAACATATCGTTAAACGACGGTAATTGATCAAAATGGCCGGTTAGTGCATTTCCCAGCGGTGTAGCTCCTGAGAATGCATCCGCTTTATCAGCAATCCAAACCTTGTCGCCAGACATATCCTGGGGATAGGCAAAAAACAAAAAAGCTCTTGCTGTTAAAGCCGGGTTAAGGATATTCATACCTGTTCCCCCGAATACTTCCTTTCCAATTATTACTGCAAAAACAATAGCAATTGTCAGCATCCATAACGGAATATCAGGTGGAACAATCAATGGAATCAGCATTCCGGTTACAAGATAACCTTCATTTACCTCATGCCCCCGAATTTGGGCGAAAGCAAATTCAATTCCCAATCCTACCACATAAGAGACAATAATAATAGGTAATACTTTTAGGAATCCAAACAGAAAAATATCCCAAAAACCTACTGATTCACCATGCGAAAGATAGTGCTGAAAGCCCACATTCCACATTCCGAAAAGCAGAGCTGGAATAAGAGCAACTACTACTACTATCATCGTACGCTTCATATCATAAGCATCCCTGATATGACTTCCTTTGAATGTTACCTTATCCGGAACAAACAAAAATGACTCAAAGGCTTCAAAAGTAGATTCCAACTTTTCAAACTTCCCACCCTTTTGAAACTGAGGTTTGATCTTATCTATATAATTTCTTAATGCCTTCATTTATATTGTGCGATTATTAATGTTCAATTCTTATTAAACTACTTTTTCTTAAGATTTAAAACTCACATTTTAACTCTACTCCATTTCCTTTCTGATATAGTCCAGTCCTTCCCTCACAATTGACTGCATCTCTGTTTTTGATGGATCAACAAATTCGCATAACGCGAAGTCTTCTTCATCCACCTCATAAATACCCAGATTCTCCATCAGGTCAATATCTTTAACTATTATTGCTTTTAGCAATTGCATCGGATAAATATCCAATGGGAAAACTTTTTCATACAGGCCGGTAAGAACAAATGCTCTATGACCTCCGTTAAGATTCGTATCCAGTCTGTATTTTTTATTAGGGGTTAGCCATGAAAAATAAGTTTTAGAAAAACTGTATTTCTTTAACCCGAGAAGAGCCCAGCCAAAGAAATCAAAGTAATTACCTTCGGGAATAACCGTAATCTGATTATCATAATAACTAATGTAACCGTCTCTGTCAATCTTTGACCCGGTAAAAACATTACCACTAATATACCTGACATTCGCACCCTTTTCAACCTGGTCCTTAACAATATCAGAAATGGAAGTTCCTGTCACAACTTTATAATATTTTGGATCTTTAACTTCCGAACCTGTCAGTGCTACAACTCTGGTGGGATCGTATTTCCCTTCAAGAAAAAGCTTACCAATTGTGACTACAGCCTGAGGATTCACATACCATATAATTTCACCCTTATTTATCGGGTCAATATTATGAGCCTGAATTCCAATATTTCCTGATGGATGCGGGCCTGAAAACTTATTTATATCAACACCTTTCGCATTCAGGAAAGTAGCTGAATTTGATTTTTTCGAATGAGTATTTAAATGTACTTTCCCGGAAGTCAGCTTTTTT
>JAOZOC010000020.1 GCA_029933495.1 Bacteroidales bacterium | reverse complement strand
ATTTAACAATGAAAATATCTTCATAAGGAGAGTTCATATTGTAAATGCTTCCGGCGGTAAATACATTTCCTGATTGATCTGCTTTTACAACTGTTGCTGTTGATGAATTCGCTTCGGGAAAAAGGCCTTTAGAAATCCATGCAGTATCTACCTGTGCGTATAAATCAGGAGAACATGCCTCCAAAATAATCAGAATAGTAAATATGAATAAAGTTTTCATAAGCGGCCAGTTATATGATTTATAGTAATTTTTACTAAGGTAGTATGAGTGTGCTGAGTTTTAACGGGTGAATGATTATTCGCCGGGAATGGATTATTATTTGCAAGGATTTAGGACAAAAGCATAAAAAATGAGATACCGGGTTATTGTTGTGATGCAGAGTGACAGGAATTCATTATTTAGTTCTGTTGTTACTGACAGGCAACACTACATCCTTTCAAACAGTTTAAAAAGCTCTTCCTTTTTTCTTGAGGATACAGGAACGATTGACTCATCAATCATAACGAGGTGGCCACCATCCATTTTGTCATATCTGGAAATATGATCGAGGTTTACGAGGTGAGATTGATGTGTACGATAAAATCCCAGCGACTCTAACATTTCGGAATACCCTTTTAAAGGTCGTGAAACAAATAACTTTTCGCCGTTTACAAGATAAAAGGTAGTATAATTTACATCCGCCTCGCAGCGTACTATCTCTTTTATATTTATTATATGAATGCTCTCAGCAGTTTTCAGAACTATCTTTTTTATTTTATTAAGATTCGATAAAAACGCCGAAAGTTTTACCTCGGTATCTTCCTTTTGTTTTGTTGTATTTGCTCTCTCTATTGCCTGAAAAAGATTTCCGGCTGTCACCGGTTTTAGAATATAATCGAGTGCACTGAATTTAAATGCTCTTACTGCATATTCCTCGTGAGCAGTTATAAAAATTATTTTAAATAATATTTTATCAAACTTCTTTAAAAGGTCGAAGCCAGTTCCGTCAGGTAAATTGATGTCGAGCAAAACAACATCAGGCTTTAATCTGTTAATGATTTCAAAGCCAGACTCAACATCTCCAGCCTCCCCTATTACAGAGACATTTGCAGTTCCCAAACCAAGAATATTAATTATGGTTTCCCTTGCCTTTGGTTCATCGTCTATAACAACTGTTTTTAGCATTGATTATATTGTTATGTGTTATTCGTTATGAAAGTTTTGCGACTTCAAAAATAATAAAAAACGATATAAAGTAAAAAAATAATTTCTCATCCATTCAAATATTCATTTCCCGCCCTGCGGGATTTCGCTTCGCTCAACATTCAAGCATTCATTTAAGCATTCAACCATTAGCCTCTACAAACAAGGTATCTCAAAAACAATCCTTGTTCCGGCAGCTTTACCAGAGTCATCATACAGGTCTTCCACTCTCAAAATAAACCGTTCATTGAATTTCTTACTTAAAATATCAATCCTCTCCTTAACAATTGCCATTGCAAGTGACTTATGTTTTCTGGCTCTTTCAATCTCTTTGGCTTTCTCTCTTCCAATTCCATCGTCTTCAACTGTCAATTTAAGATGATTTTCAATCTTATTAAATCCGATAAAAAGGAAACCCTTATCCTGCCGGTGTCTCAATCCATGTTCAATAGCATTTTCAATGAATGGCTGAGCCAGCATTGGTGGCAATTTTATCTTTTGAGGATCAATTTCACTCTCAACCTCAATTTTATAATTAAATTTATTTTCAAACCGTAAAGACTGAAGTTCAAGATAAAGCTCAATTGTTTTTACTTCATTTTCAAGTGTTATGGATTCAATTCTGGAGTTTTCTAGTATTTTTCTCACCAGATCGGCAAACTTGGCAAGATAATCGCCTGCAAGGATAGCATCATTATTATAAATGAAACTTTGAATTGCAATCAGCGAATTAAAGATGAAATGCGGATTCATCTGCGATCTGAGTAGTTTTTGCTCCAGCTCAATATTCTTATGTTTTGATTTCAATCGTTTATTCCTGAAATAGAGATAGATGGCGATAGCAGCAAGGATGAAGAAAAACAAAAAAGCAAGCATCATTCTGTTCCTTTGTATTATTTTCAAGTCCTGAACACGACTTTGTTCTTTAAGAAGTGCGAGTTGTTGCTCCTTTTTTTCTGTTTCAAATTTAGCTTCCAGCTCTCTGATTGCACGGTACTTGCCATCATTAAACAAAGTGTCTTTAACTCTTGAGTATAATTTGAAATATTTTAGAGCAACAGTCTGATTACCCATTGCTTCATAGATTTGGGATACTACCTTGTAAACATTTCTCATTATGGGTAAATTTCCGGATTCCCTGGCAATATCAAGGCCTTGCAGAGCTTTGTTGAGAGCCTTTGAGTATTGCTTTTGCAAATAGTAAATTCCGGCAATATTACCCAGAGACTCTGCTATTCCGGGGCGGTCGTCTTCTTCACGTGATATTTTCAGAGCCTTATTATAGAATTCAAGAGCTTCACCCAGTTTATTCTCTTTCAAATAAGTGATCCCTATATAACTGTAACAGTCATCAAGGCCATGTTTATATCCCAATTCTCTGCTCAACTCTACTGACTTATTCAAGTAATATCTGGCAGAATCATACTGCTCTTTATCTGAAAAAATTCCTCCGATATTCAAATAGCATCCTGCCTCACCTGTTTTTTCATTTTCTAAAATTGCTATATCAAGTGCTTTCCTGAAATAGGTCATAGCCTTGTCGAGGTCATTCTGTTCATAATAGACTTTCCCGATATTCAGGTAACAAGCTTCTATTCTTTTATTGTGGCCTAATAACTCAAATATTTTCAAAGCTTTCAAATAATTTTTCAGAGCAACAGTATAAGAACCTTTCTGATAATAAATCGACCCATTGTTTACAAAGCAGGAAGCAATCCACGAAGTATCCGTTCCCATTTCAGCATACTTTAAAGCCTTATTGTCAAATTTCAGAGCTTCTTCATATTTACCCTGATTTTTATAAACAATGCCTATCTCACTTGCACATTCAGAAATCAAGTCGATATCATCAATTTCTTCGGAAAATTCAAGCCCCTTAAAAAAATTCTCAAGCGCCAGTGGATAATTACTTTGAAAAAAATACTCAATTCCAATTTCAATAAATGCCCTGATTGCTAATTTTTTATATGTTACTACCAGTTCGGCATTCTTGGTACCGCCTGCCTGACCAATCCTTTGCAGATTCTTTTCAGCAATTTCAAGCGATTTGCGAAAATGAAAAATTAATGAATCAGACGGGCCGTTCAAAAACTGATATCCAATCTTAAAGAGTATTTTTATTCTTGCTGTATCGGTTTTTGCATTTTGATACTCAACTCTCAGGCTATCTGCTTTTGTCATCGGTTTAGAGCCTGAAGCCTCCAGATTCCACAATAAAAGAACCATTACCAACAGGCTGAATATTCTCCGGTATTTTGTATAACAGGGCATTTGTTTAATTGTGTAATGACTGCTGATAATCTACCTCAGGATAATTAGCAAAGATATCAAAAAAAATGACAGATGACAGAAAACAAGCCAGATCCGGATTATACACCTTCATGATTCCCTAGAAATTCAGCTTTTAGGCTGTAAGGCGAATAAATTTAGCTACCTTTGTTGTTCTAATCATAGAACCTTATGTATAGTGACAACCCATTAAAATATCCAAGGAAACGCTTTATGGATGAGATGGTCTTTTCTACTTCGCGAAGTAGTGGCCCCGGTGGGCAAAATGTCAATAAGGTGAATACAAAAGTTGAGTTGCGTTTTAATATTGATAAGTCCTCGCTTCTGTCAGACGATGACAAAGAACGTATATACCAGCAACTGAGTAACAAGATTAACAGCCGTGGAGAGCTTATCCTGGTTTCTGAAAAATTCAGGTCACAATTAAAAAACAAGCAACAGGCTATTGAGAAGTTTTTTCTGTTAATAATAAAGACTCTTACTCCTCCGAAAAAGCGAATTCCAATAAAAACAACCAAGGCTTCAATGGAAAAAAGACTGGAAAGCAAAAAGATACAGTCAGATAAAAAGACAAGCAGAAAGAAGCCGGAAACAGATTGATTTTAATATGCTTGCAAATGTGATAATGTTTCCTTTATTTTGTTGAAAATTTAAAATATGGATAAACTTGCCCTGATAACTATAAAACTGAAGTGGTATATTGTTTTATTGGTATTTGCATTGACCGTGTTTTTTGGTTTTCACATTAAAGACCTTAGAATAAACTCCGACATTATCAGCTCCTTACCTGATGATGACCCTCATGCTGTTCTTTTTAAAAAAATCGGTGAGCAGTTTGGCGGGAACAATATGGGTATTATAATTCTGGAAGCTGATAATATTTTCAAAACAGATGTTTTACAGAATATTGTTAAGATTACAGATACTTTGAAAGAGGTAGAAGGGATAAATGCAGTAACCAGCCTGACCAATATAATTGACATCAAAGGTGGCGATTTTGGAATTGAGATTGGCGACCTGATTGATGAATATGACCTGCCGGATACTCCTGATGAGTTAAAAGCATTGAGAGACAGGGTGATGTCAAAAGATATGTACAGGGGGACAATAATATCAGATGACGGAACAGCAACTTTGATGATATTCACTCTCAATGATGAAGCTGACCCTCAAACAGTTGCAAGAACTGTTAAGGATAAAGTACTAGCTATGGATTTGCCGGTACAGATTTACTTTACCGGCTCACCTATGCTTGTGACCTACATCTCCGATTTGATGACCTCAGACCTCATGAAGCTTTTACCGATTGCTTTTCTGTTAATAGCCTTTATTCTAATGTTAAGTTTCAGGACGATTAGAGGTGTTGTCTTACCTTTGTTAACAGCTATTATCGCAATTGTGTGGACATTAGGGATAATGGGACTTGCAGGCTACGAGATGTCAATGATATCTAATAACATCCCGATAATTCTACTTGCTGTTGGAAGTGCCTACACAATCCATGTTTTAAACAGGATAAATCAGTTTGAAGAAAAAGACAGAAAAAAAGCCGTTATTACAGCTTTATCTTTTATTATTACTCCGGTAATTCTTGCTGCTTTAACAACAATGATAGGCTTTGTATCCTTTATTTTTGGTGCCTATCTGACAATGATTAAAGACTTTGGAATATTTACGGCTCTCGGAACCTTCTTCACACTTCTGTTATCAATATTTTTCGTCCCTGCTGTTATTGTAGCATTTTCAATAACCAGCAAAAAGAAAGAAAAAATTGCTGAGAGATCAAAACATTCAATGCTTTCGAAAAACATCCTGATTCCGCTGCATTCACTTCTTTTTAAGCACCCTAAATATGTATTATCAGTATGGAGTATATTAATAGTATTAAGTGTTGGCGGAATTTTTAAGATTGAAAGAAGTGTAGATATTAAAGAATATTTTAAAAAAGGTGATCCAACACGAATGGCTGAAGAGATAATGCTTAAAAAATTTGGGGGGACAAAACCGGTTTTTGTACTTTTCAGGGGTGATATGCAAAGCCCTGAAGTACTAAAAATGATGATAAAAACCGAAATCTATATGAAGAAAAGCCCTGATATAAAAAATACCCAGTCGGTAGCCAATCTTATTGAAGATATTAATGATGTTATGGGTAATGGTCTGAAAATTCCTGATGACAGAGTTATGATAGAGCAACTTTGGTTTTTACTCGATGGAAATGACTATATGCAGCGCTTCGTATCGGACGACCTTGATGAGGGAATTATTCTTTCAACATTTCTGTCGCCTGATAACAAATCCAAAAAAGCATTTGGCGAATATATGGATAAGTTTATTAAAGAAAACTCGACAGATGATTGTCAGATTGCAATTACAGGAATGCCTTTCATTGATGTGACAATGGACAGAAGCCTTGTTAAAAGCCAGTTTGGCAGCCTAACAATTGCGGTAATTTTTGTGATAATAATTGTTGGGTTGATATTAAGGTCCTTTTCCAGTGGGATTTACGCAATTATTCCAATTGTAATTGCGATTATAATTCTTTTTGGCTTCATGGGAATAGCCGGAATCTCCCTTAATATCGGAACGGTTCTGGTAGCAAGCGTTGCACTTGGCATTGGTATTGACTACTCAATACATATCATATCTCACTTTAATCATATTTTTGAACAAAGTAATAATTTGGAAAAGGCACTTGAAGGTTCTATAATTGTTAGTGGAAAAGCAATACTAATAAATGCCATATCTGTTTCTGCTGGTTTCCTTGTTTTGCTTTTTTCTCAAATGGTACCTTTACAATACTTCGGCTTATTGATTGCTTTTAGCATGATAGGATCAAGTCTTGGTGCATTAACTTTGCTTCCGGTAATTTTAATTCTTGTTAAAAGAAGAAAGTTGTAAATTTGCACCCTGAAATAAAAAGTTGAAGGAATGAAAACAATAATAATAACAGGTTTTTTGTTTTTTATTTTGCTGTTTACGGCAGTACCGTCTTTTTCACAAGACGGAGCATCAATTCTTACAAAAATGGATAATGTCTTATCAGCACCAAAAGACAGGACCGGAACAATCGAAATTGTATTAATCAGTAAATCAGGGAAGGAAAAGGTAAGGGAAGCTGAGATGATTCAAAAAGGTGTAGACAAGAAAATTTATCGCTACACAAAACCCAAATCTCAGGCGGGAATTGCCACGCTGTCTCTACCCGATGGTGTTATGTGGTTGTATATGCCTGCATTTGGAAAACCCAAGAAAATATCAATGCTTGCCAAAAGTCAGGCATTTAACGGAACTGACTTTTCGACCGAAGATATGGATACAAGGCCATATTTAGACAGATTTACACCCCTGCTAACTGAGACCAATGAAAGTGGGTATGTAGTTGAAATGACTCCAAAATCGAATAAATCGCAATATTCAAAGATAGTAGTTACTATTGATAAAACTAATTACTATCCAAAGACAATGATCTATTATGACAAATCAGGCCGAAAATATAAAGAGGCTTCCTATATCTACAAAAAATCAGAAGGTTACTGGTATGCTGCTGAAGTCACAATGAAAGATCTTAAGAAGAATCACACTACAAAAATAAGACTAACCAATGTTAAGTTTAATCAGGGCATTTCAGACGATGAGTTTACTGTTGAGAAGTTGAAACCCCAAGATAAAAGCTAATCCCAAACACATAATAATGGCACTGTAAATGAATTACTTACATAGTTATTAATTCGCTTTTTTGTTACTCTTATGTTGCCAGCCCCCCCTACTCCATCTGTGCCTGTATTGCAGTTAATGCAACTGTATTAACGATGTCGGTTACAAGACACCCACGGCTCAGGTCATTGACCGGATGATTCAGGCCCTGTAAAACAGGACCGACAGCAATGGCACCGGCTGAACGTTGCACTGCTTTGTACGTATTATTGCCAGTGTTAAGATCAGGGAAGATAAAAACGGTTGCTTTTCCTGCTACATCACTTTTGGGAAGTTTCGTTTTGGCAACAGCAGCATCAACGGCAGCATCATATTGAATAGGTCCTTCAATTTTTAAACCCGTAAACTCTTTTTTAGCTTTTTCTTTGGCAATTTTCGTCGCCTCCCGCACTTTGTCAACATCAGCACCTTTACCTGACTCTCCTGTTGAATATGACAGCATTGCTACCAATGGCTCAACGCCAAAAGTTTTGGCTGTTAAAGCTGAACTGATAGCTATTTCAGCTAGTTGTGCAGCATTTGGGTCTGGATTGATAGCACAATCGCCATAAACGAGTACCTTATCTTTCAAACACATAAAAAAGCTACTTGACACAATTGAAAAGCCAGGCTTTGTCTTAATTATTTCAAAAGCCGGTTTTATGGTAGCCGCAGTACTGTGAACTGAACCAGAGACCATCCCGTCGGCAATACCTTTCCTGACCATCATTGTTCCAAAGTAACTGACATCACACATTGTATCATAGGCGTGTTCCATTGTAATGCCCTTGTGCTTCCTCATCTCAAAATATGTTTTCACAAAATCATCAAGATATCCGGATTTGGCAGGTTCGATAATATTAATGGAATCCATCTTCAGTCCGAGAATAGAAATCCTTTCGAGTATACGTTTCTCCTCACCGAGGAGTGTAATATCAACAACATTGCGTCGCAGTAAAATCTCGGTTGCTTTTAGTATCCTTTCTTCCTCTCCTTCGGGTAATACAATGTGTTTCCTGTTCCGGCGTGCCTGCTGTAAAATCCTGAACTCAAACATTTTGGGGGTAACAATAGTGGTCTTTGTTTTAACCACAATATCACCGAGCCTGGGTGCATTTACATGTCTGTCGAAAAGCCCGAGTGCGCGATGTATTTTACGTTCGTTATCCGCCGAAAGTTTTGCATGAATTCTTTGAACATCTGAAGCTGTAACAAACGTGTCGCCCTTTACACTAATTATCGGAACCATTAAGGCAAACCCTTTAACGAGCTTCATAACCGACGGGTCGGGTTTCAGTCCGCCTGTCAATACAATACCCGAAATATTGTTCATAGTATTGGAAGCCACAACTCCAAGTGAGGCAATTATGATGTCAGCCCTGTCACCGGGAGTAATAATTAGGGTTCCGGGCTTTATTCGCGGAAGAAAATGACGGAGATGCATTGCCGCAACCGTAAAACTGCGCACATTCCTGTTAAGTTGTTCTTTTCCGCAAAGTATTCCGGCATTAAGGTTTTCGGCTACCTCTTTTACAGTAGGGTTACCCAGTATCTCATCATCGGGAATCGAGTATAGCAACTGATCTTTGAATTGCTTTTTACTTTTCAGGGCCGCAATAACTTTCCTGCCCACACCTTTCCCAGTACGGTTGATTATGGTTCCAACCACGCGGCACCCGCGGTCGGTAAAAGAGTCTGTCAAAATATTTATTGACTGGATAATTTCATCGGTATCTTTTCCAAAAGCATTTGCAACTGTAAGAACCGGACATCCGAGATTATTGATTATTGCAGCATTCACAACCAGTTCGATTGCAGCAGTGGCTTCCGAAAAGTCGGTACCCTCAACAAGGATAAAATCACACGACTCTTTCAGTTCGTTATACCTGCTTAAAATACCATCAATTATTTCACCTTCCCTGTCCTGTGCTGCCAGCTCAGTCACCTCCGACATCTTATACCCATACATTTTTTCATAGGGGATGTCAAGATTAAAATATGACGAGATAAGCTCAATATCGTTATCACGCTCATTTTCGTCAGCCACATTAATTATTGGTCTGAAGAAGCCCACACGGCCAATACGCCGATGCAACATCTCCATAACACCAAGAGCTACAGCAGATTTACCACTCTGTGCCTCGGTTGCGGTAATATATAAGCAATTTGACATTATTCGTTTGTTTAATTATGTGCAAAAGTAGGAAAACAATTGCTATGGATCTCGGTTTCATTCAAAATAACTATATCCACATCTCCGGCAGATATAATGGATAATAATAATTTGATATTTATTATAGAATTTCTGCTATTTTTGCAATTGCAACTTAGAAAATTTCTAAATTAAATCTTCAGGAAAAAGCAGATTTACTTTTTTTTATACTAAGCAGTCTGAGTCTGGTTGAAACGATATATCAATATTAATACACTAAAAATTATCCTCATGAAAAAAATTATCCTACCTATGTTGTTTCTGGCAGTCATTTTCTGTTATAACAATGTCGAATCACAAGAGCTATTGATTGATGGAACCCCAAAATGGTTCATCATGATGCAGGACCCTACCGTAAATTTTTACGATGTACAACGGGAAGCTAACTTATATTTTGAACAAACTGGAACCGGTAGAGGAAGCATGTACAAAATTTACAAACGTTGGGAATATATGAATTATGACAGAACCTTTCCTGACGGAGAAAGACCAAATCAGGCACATCTCTGGAATGAAATGAAAAAGTTCAATGCCAATCATTCTTCCAAATCTATTATAGAAAGCAACTGGGAAGAACTAGGGCCTCGCGTTTGGGAAGTAAACACAGGACATTGGAACCCCGGAATCGGTCGGATTAATGTAGTTGCTGTTGATCCGAATGACCCAACCGTTGTTTACATTGGAGCACCATCAGGAGGATGCTGGAAAACAACCAATGAAGGAGAAACATGGGAAGTGCTGACTGATCATTTACCAGTTATGGGTGTATCTGCAATAGCCATTGACCCTACTAATTCAGATATTATTTATATAGGAACCGGTGACAGAGATGCTTCCAGTAATTATAGTATTGGTGTTTTAAAATCAACTGATGGTGGCCAAACCTGGGAAACAACAGGTATGGAGCATTCTATATATCAAAATCTGACTGTTGAGAAACTGCTCATTCATCCCGACGACCCCAATACTATTTTTTGTGCTGTGAATAATGGTTTATACAGATCATATGATGGAGCCGATTCGTGGGAAGAAATTCTAAGCGGACATATCGATGACATTGAGTTTAAACCCGGTGATCCGAATACAATCTATGCCATTACAAAGAAATTATACAAATCAACAGATGGTGGCGATTCATTTACCCAAATTACTGAGGGCTTACCTTCCAGCAATGGCAGGGTTCAAATAGCTGTAACGAATGCAAATCCGGAATATGTGTATTTTCTATGTGCCGGTACCGATGGATTATTTGGAGGCTTATATCGTTCAACAGATAGCGGCGACACGTTTGAATTAAGGGCTGATTCTCCACAAATGTTTGGTTATGACCCACAAGGTAATGATAACAGCAGTCAATCTTCCTATGATCTGGCGCTGGCAGCCTCACACATTAACCCTGAAGAAGTTCATTTATTAGGAATTATAACCTGGAGGTCGATGGATGGAGGAGTAAATTGGGTTTCCACAACGCAATGGACTTATAATAACCCCACAGGGTACACCCATTGCGATATGCACTGGGCACACTTTGAAGAAGGGACTTTGTATGTTGGTTCTGATGGACTGGTTTCTAAATCGGAGGATAGTGGAAACACGTGGATTGATTTGACGACCGGAATTGGTGTCCGCCAGTTCTACAGGATCGGTGGCTCAAAAAACCATCCCTATAAGTTGGTAGGAGGTTCGCAAGACAATGGGACAAGTGTTTATACTACGGATTATTGGCACGAATGGCTTGGTGCTGACGGGATGGAATGTCTGGTGGATTATTCTAATGCAAATATTGTTTATGGAACATCGCAGGGTGGGAGTTTTTACAAATCAAATAATGGCGGAATGAACCTGATCAGCATTAACCAGCCGGGAAATGGAAGTTGGGTGACGCCTTTTGTTATCCATCCAACTGACCATCTGACTCTATATGTTGGGAATAACGATGGAGTAAGAAAAACTACCAATGGAATGCAAAGCTGGACTACAATCTCAGATTTTTCTAATACTGTAAAACAAATGGCTATCTCTGAATCAAACCCTGATTATATTTTCGTTTCCTGGGGAAATACCATAAAAAGAACAAAAGATGGTGGTGAAAGCTGGAGTAATGTGAGTAGCGGACTCCCTTCCAATGCTATTTCCTACATTGCTGTTCATCCATCAGATCCTGAGCTGATTGCTGTTTCTGTTTCAGGATATGATGATGGGGAAAAACTTTATTACTCTGAAGATGCCGGTGATACATGGATAAATTATTCATTAAATCTTCCAAACATCCCGGCTAACTGTGTTACTTTCTTTGATGACCCTATTGCATCTTTGTATGTAGGTATGGATGTAGGTGTTTATTATATCAATAATACCCTCGACCAATATGAAACATTTATGGAAGGATTGCCAAATGTAATTGTTAATGAACTTGAAATCAATTATCAAATTAACAAAATTCGTGCTGCGACTTATGGTCGCGGACTTTGGGAATCGGATATTCATACGGTGGAGCCTGTTTCTGATTTTGTTGCCGATTATACGCTAATCCCAACAGGTCATTATGTAAACTTTACTTCGCTTGCATTAGGTCCTCCTACAACTTATGAATGGACGTTTGAGGGTGGAACCCCTTCTACTTCTAATGAAAAGAATCCTTCAACTATAATTTATGAGAATGAGGGCACTTTTAATGTTACCCTGACTGTTACCAATAACCTGGGTACAAATACAATAACTAAAGAGGATTATATCACTTCAAGCACTACTTTGCTACCAGAAATTGATTTTATGGCTGATGCAAATGCTGCTTGTTTAGGCGAAAAAATTACATTAACAGATCTGACTGAATATTTCCCAATTAGCTGGGAATGGGAAATCACCCCCGAAACTTTCACCTTTACTGATGGAACTAACGCCTTTTCCCAAAACCCGGTTATTGAATGTAGTGATTATGGCTATTATTCAGTTACTCTAACAGCCTCTAATACAAATGGGGAAAGTAGTGTAACCAAAGATGATTTTTTGAATATTGGAGGGTATGTCTTACCTTTTGTCGAAGATTATGAAACAATTGTGCTGGATGAAGTCTGGACAATTGAAAACCCTGACAATAACGAAACCTGGGAATTAATAGAAGTTGGTGGAAATGAGCCCGGGACTATAGCATCCAGAATCAACTTCCGTGAGATTTTGGCGTTCGGGCAAACTGATAATATGATCAGCCCGCCTCTTGATTTATCAGGTCTAACAGAAGCATATCTTGATTTCGAACATGCCTATGCAAAAATTCACGAATCCGCTACCGACTCACTAATCATTTACATATCATCGGATTGTGGTGAAAACTGGACAAGAATTTTTGCAGGTGGTGATGATGGAGAAGGCTCTTTTGCAACACATCCTTTAACTGTTTACGATTTTCTGCCTGAAGTTCAGGAAGATTGGTGTGGTGCTGGTTATGGTAGTGATTGTAATAAAATCAACATCTCTCAATGGGCAGGACTAAAAGAGGTGAAAATCAAGTTTGCAACCTACAGCTCCCTTGGTCACCCAATCTATATTGATAATGTTATTGTAAGTGACAACCCTTATGTTGGTATAGATGATGTAATTGTTTCTAAAGCATCTATCTATCCAAATCCAAATAATGGGATGTTTACTCTAATACTACGTGATGCTAACACAAGTGTTCAGACAATAATAACAGATATCGCAGGCAAAGTAGTATACTCTTCATTATTAGAAAATAATGAAACACAGATTGATCTTACAAACCATCCGGCAGGCATATACTTTATAAATATCTCAGGAGGGACCTTCAATGAACAATTAAAAATTATTAAAGATTAGTTTTACAACTTTTTTGGAAGGAAATAATAAAGCCGGCTAAATTCAGCCGACTCTATAAACACTCTAACTAAACTACTATGAAAGTAAAAACAGAAAGGCCGGAATTTCAGCCTTTCTGTCTTTACTTTACTATTGAATAATAACTCTTTTAGAGATAGTACCTTCATCAGTTTCAATCTGGAAGAAATAGATTCCTGACTGATATTGTGAAGAATTGAGTTGATACATCATGCTGTTAACCTCTTCGTTTACTATAACCTGACCTGCATAGTTGTAAACCTTAACAGAATTGATCTGTACATCAGATTTAACATTAACTACATCAGTAGCAGGATTAGGAAAAATATTGCATATTCTGGTGTAATACTCATTTGTACCGGTAGCGATACAAGATTCATTGGAATATTCCGATTCAAAATTGAAGGTATAAACTGCAGTAACTTTATAACAGATGCCCCAGGTAACAAACCCATCAGTATCAGTATATGATGTGTCAGTAGTATATGCTATGAACTCAAAATTGCCGGAAAATCCCAAACGATAGATATTGTAACCTAACAGAGATATTGAATCCTGAGTGATTGTCGTCTCTGGTCTATTTTGATTCACTGTATTCGCAAATGGGGCATCCCAGTTCAGTAAAACATCCGGATAAATAACAGTAGCTGTAAGATTTTCCGGTGGAGGTGGAGTTAATATTTCATATCCATCTACAAAACATACATCATCATAAAAAGCACCCGGCTCTCCTCCGCTGTTGGCACCATAATAATCAATTCCTCCAATGGAATTTGTTGTTTCAAAAAGCAAAACAAGAGTTCCATCAATCTTAATTTCGGCGAGATCATTGTCAAGATCAAAATTAATAGATAGATTAAACCAGTTATCCTGTGAATATGTAAAATTTGTTTGTACACCGTCAATAATAAAACGACCTGTGCCACCGTCGTCAAAGAAAAGTTCGATAACCCAGGCAACACCAGGAGTAGGTTCGGATTGTACGTTGAAGTATCCTGAGTATCCTGCAGGAACATAGATGTAATTAGAATAATTCCATTGCCCTGTAGTAAGCGGGTCAGTACCAAACTGATAAACCAGGTCAACTGTACCAGCGTCAACTATGAAAGAGTTACTTGGACTGTTAGAGTATGTATCGCTAACTGTGGCATCATCTGCATTTGTTCCACTCCAGGTTGTCCACATTCCGCCAAGTTGATCTGCTACAAGACCACCAACTGTTAGATTGTCGAAGTTTTCGCAGTCAGGTGTTGTACCACCGCCGCTAATATCAGCAGTAAAGTCACACATATTGCCATAATTGTATGTATCGCAGGAGCCATCAACAATAGCATTATAGTTAGTCCTGTATCTCAGGATATGCTGCCCTGCCGGAGCATCAGCGGGAATAGTAATGGGAAACTGATAATAATAGCCGGCAGATGCACATAAAGAGTCATCAAGGATATGCTCACTATCATCCATAAAAAGGTCATCATTGAAATCAATCCAGACATCAAGATATGTATTGGCATATCCTGTCTGTACAGTGAGAGTATAATCCATACCTGCTTCAAATGAATGAACCATATCGGTATAATCGTGGTACCATGTATAAAGTGGCCCGTCACAACCAATTAAAACATTGACATCCGACAATTCCCAGGATGTCAATCCATCTCCATAATTACAACCTGTGGAATATAGCCCTTCAAGGCACAATGCGGGTTCGGAATTTTCCACATCAACAGTTAAACAGTCATTGTCAGGGTTCTCATCTCCTGTTAGAGCAGTGCAAGCTTCTATTGAATAAGTCCCATAGGCTGAAAGATCAGCAGTTGCATTAAATGTATAATCATAAGACTCAAGGCTGTTAATGGTGGCAGTAACCGTTTCTGTTACCTGTGTTCCGCCATCAATCGTATAGCTTACATCGAAATTGGACTGGGGGTTTAATCCCATATTTTTGATTTTTATCGTAACCGGCTCAGTAGAAGTCAGATCAACACCTGAAACTGGGGAAATAATTTGTGCCAATGCCATATCATTATCAAAAGCACCTCCTCCACCTTCATTGAGCACAACATTATCAAGATAAAAGAAAACCCCGGCATCTTCGCCAAGGAATTTAAAGGCAACATATTCATCTGCTCCTGAGTATGATGAAAAATCAACACTTACATTTTCCCAGTTAGTCCAGGAACTAAGAATTGGAATCTGGGTCATTTCAGAATAAGTGTCACCATTTAACGGGTCACTTATTGTCCCTACCGACAAAACCAGATCTTCAATAAAATTTGCACCAAATTTAAGATCAAAATTCAGCATCCCTGCATTGGATAATTCCACCTGAGGGCTTATCATTATAAATGGTATTGTTGTTGACCCTGACTGCCTGAAGAATACGGCCATTGTCGTACTTCCATCATTATATGTATATAACATATCACCACCACCAGAATCAATAATACCTGTCCAGCCCATAGGAAGGTCAGGAGGTGTTACCCCCTCAAAATCTTCATTAATCAGATCTTGCGAAAACGCAGTCGTTATCATAAATAACGACATCAAAATTAAAGTCAAAACTTTTTTCATAATTTAAAATTTTAAAGTGTGAATAATAATAAACATTTTTTTATTGAATAATCAATTTAATTATTTCAGA
>JAOZOC010000345.1:3083-4370 GCA_029933495.1 Bacteroidales bacterium | reverse complement strand
TCAATGGGTGTTACAATATCCTGTGCAATGGAATTACAGGAAAAGGGTCTGTTTCCTTACAGTGATGTTAAATTCGGAAATGAGGATATTCTTGCTGACCTCGTTAAGAAAACTGCTGACCGCGATGGAATAGGTGATGAGCTTGCCGAAGGTTCCAGGCGGCTTGCTGAAAAGTATGGAGACGCAGAAACGGCAATCCATGTAAAAGGGCTTGAGATACCTGCTTACGACCCGCGTGGGGCAATGGGACATGCTTTGGGATATGCAACAAGTAACCGAGGTGGATGCCATCTGACAGGATATCTTGCTGCTATGGAGTTGTTCAGCGCACCGAAGCGAATACCCCGCTTTACATTGGCCGGCAAGGCGGACCTGCTTGTTTTAAAACAAAATCAGAGTGCAATTGAAGATAGTCTTGTAAATTGTAAATTTTCGGGCTATGCTTTGGGCTTCGACTTTCATTCACGTTTTGCAACGGTTATCACAGGTTACGATTTCAATATCACCGAATTGCTTAAAATAGGTGAACGGATTTATAATCTTGAACGGATGTTTAATATTAGGGCAGGTGTTGATAACGAGCAGGATACCTTACCGGAGCGTTTTCTTGTAACACCGTTTGAGGAGGGCTTGTCAAAAGACAGGGTTGTTCCTGTAAAGAGGATGCTAAAAGAGTATTATGCTGTCCGCGGCTGGGATGAAAACGGTGTTCCTACAAAAGAAAAGCTGAAACAACTTTCAATTGATTATTAAAACAGAAGTTATGAGAATACTTAAAATGATAAAGATTAATAAACCTCACCCTAACCCTCTCCTGGGAGGAGAGGGAAGAGAGTCTTAGATTAATTCTATCACTTTCTCCGTGACAAGAAGTTAAATTGTATCTTTCCTCTCCCATTGGGAGAGGATAAAGGTGAGGGGTAAATAATTAAATTCTATACTTATGATAATAGATGAAGAAACATTCAGAAGCTTTGACCTCGTTGGTAAAGATGTAAGCAACAGAGGTTTAATAAGCAGCCATTCGGGCAATATGTCAATGTTAAGCGGCGGAAAAATAATTATTACAAGACGTTCTGCTATGCTAGGCTGGCTCCAGCCCGAAGACCTTGTTGTAATTGATCTGAACGAAGAAGACGCCCACAGCGGACTTATTGCCAGTACAGAGGCCAACGTTCACCGCAACATTTATAAAGAGACGGACGCAATGGCAATTTTACATACTCACAGCCCTTGCAGTACTGCCCTTTCAATGATAGAGGACGAAATAACCTGTATTGATGCGGA
>JAOZOC010000345.1:0-2983 GCA_029933495.1 Bacteroidales bacterium | reverse complement strand
TTTAAAAAGGGATTACTCAAAAGAAAAAGGATTTTCAAACTGGTAAAAATTAACAATGAAAAAGACGATACATTATTACTATCTGTTCATAGTCATTTTAGGGGGAATGATTGTTATAAGCGGTTGCAATGAAAAAAAAGACGCACATGAAAAACCGAATATCCTGTTCCTGTTTGCTGATGACCAAAGAGCCGGGACTATTCATGCGCTTGGTAATTCTGAAATAATAACTCCCAACCTTGATAAACTGACTGAGGAGGGTATTGTTTTTCCAAATGCATACATTATGGGAGGCTCAAGTGCTGCTGTTTGTGCTCCGAGCCGGGCAATGCTTATGACCGGACGAAATCTGTACAGCATCGAAAAACAGGGTTGGCGGGCAGATATTTCAGGAAAGTATGAGACAATGCCTGAAACTTTCAGAAAAGCCGGCTATATAACTTATGGCACTGGAAAACAGCATAATGGGAGAGGCGTGTATGCACGCGGGTTTTCAGATGGCGATGAAATATTTTTCGGTGGAATGTATGACCACTGGAATATTCCCCTTTATCATTTCGATACAACCGGCAGGTACGATAAAAAGTTACCCTATTGCCCCGCCTGGGACAGAAGTAATAAACTGAAATACAGAAATGCTGATCATATTGTGTCGGGAACCCATTCCTGTGAACTTTTTTCGGACGCAGCGATATCTTTTCTGAATAATTATGATGGTAAAAGGCCGTTTTTTATGTATGTCTCATATACAACACCACACGATCCGCGAACCATGCCGGAGAGGTTTAGAAAAATGTATGACACCGCATCTGTTTCAGTACCTTCGAGTTTTCTGACACAACATCCTTTTGATCAGGGTGATTATTATATAAGAGATGAAAAGCTTGCAAAGTTTCCAAGAAGCAGACCGGAAATCAAACAACATATTATTGATTATTATGCAATGATAACATATCTGGACGAGGAGATCGGGAGAATAATTGATGTGTTGAAAAATAGGGGATTATATAAAAATACAATTGTTGTTTTTTCAGGTGATAACGGGCTTGCAGTCGGGCAGCATGGATTAATGGGCAAGCAAAATATTTATGAATGCAGTGTAAATGTCCCATTGATATTCTCAGGCAAAGGTATCCCTGTAAACAAAAAGTGTAATACGCCGGTCTATCTTTTCGATATCTATCCGTCATTGTGTGATATGGCAGGGCTTGAGGCTTCTTCATCAGTTCAGGGCAGGAGTTTTAAGGATTTTATTCTGAATGATGAAAGCGATGGACAAAAGGTTATGTTTTACGGCTATAAAGAGTATCAAAGGGCAGTCCGTTCGGGAAATTTCAAGCTAATTGAGTACTATGTAGATAACCAAAGACATACGCAACTGTTTGATCTTTCAAATGACAGGATGGAGATAAATAATATCGCCGGTAAGACAAAATATAAGCCTGTTCTGGATTCACTTCAGCATATTTTGTTTAATAGCAGGATTTCGCTTAATGATACCGGAAGCTTTTGGCAGGGGTATAAGGAGTATATTGATAAATAAAAGAGAATATGGAAATTCAAAAAATAAAAAGGGTTAGAAAGATAATCTTTGAGGTCAGTGAGGTTGCTGATTACCTTTGGCAAAGAGGGTGGGCTGAAAGAAATGCCGGGAATATTTCAGTGAATATCAATCATTTAATTAATGATGACTTTAAGATAAAACTGAACGATTATCCATCATACAAACTGTCGAAAACATATCCTGCGCTGGCCGGGATGTATCTTTTTGTAACCGGTACAGGAAAGAGAATGCGAGACCTCGCAAAAGACCCGTTAAAAAATGCACTGATTATAAAAATGAATTCTGAGGGCAGTGCCTATCGTATTATTTCACAAAAGAAAAGGGGACACAAATTTCTGCCGACTTCAGAGCTGCCGACACATTTGTTAATTCATAATAAACTGGCGGAGTCGAATTCTTCCAATAAAGTTGTTATACATACACATACCAATGAACTGGTGGCTCTTACGCAAATCAGGGAGTATTGTAATGAGGAAAAGTTGAATAAACTGTTTTTCGGGATGCATCCCGAAACTATAATCTTTGTTCCAAGAGGAGTCGGATTTGTTGAGTATTCGATGCCGGGTTCTGAAGATATTGCTGATAAGACCGTTAAAGTTCTTGAAAATCATGATGTTGCATTGTGGGAAAAACATGGTGTGTTTGCTGTTGGAGAATCTGTTCCTGATACATTTGATATGATTGATATTCTTGCCAAATCGGCAAGGATATTTTTTATGTGTAAATCGGCAGGATATGAGCCGGAAGGGTTATCCGAAACGGAGTTATCACGGTTGATTAGTACATTTTTATAGACCGGGCAGATATATATTTTTAACTTAAAATGTAGTTTAATGAATTATCCGAAAATAGGTATTCGTCCCACAATTGACGGACGTCAGGGAGGCGTAAGAGAATCCCTCGAAGATCAGGTGATGGCAATGGCACAAGCTGCTGCTTCATTTATCGAAAACAGTATTAAATATCCTGACGGAAAAAATGTTGAGTGTGTCATTGCTGATACCACAATTGGTGGTGTGGCTGAAGCTGCTGCCTGTACCGAAAAGTTCAGAAATGAGAATGTCGGTGTTTCGCTGACTGTTACACCTTGCTGGTGCTATGGTAGCGAGACCATTGATATGGACCCGCAAATTCCAAAAGCCGTGTGGGGCTTTAACGGTACCGAAAGACCCGGAGCCGTTTATCTTGCGGCAGCACTTGCAGGACATAATCAAAAAG
Source organism: Bacteroidales bacterium (assembly GCA_029933495.1). GTDB lineage: Bacteria > Bacteroidota > Bacteroidia > Bacteroidales > JAADJA01 > JAADJA01. Next base: position 201 of record JAOZOC010000345.1, on the reverse strand, counting down.
GGATTCCTGCATTCGGTATTTATGGTAAAGATGTTCAGGATGCTGACGACACCACTATTCCCGATGATGTAAAAGAGAAGATTGTGAGGTTTGTAAAAGCCGGACTTGCAACTGCCATAATGAGAGGAAAATCTTATCTCTCAATGGGCTCTGTCTCAATGGGCATAGCAGGTTCAATTGTGAATGAGGACTTCTTTCAGG
>JAOZOC010000344.1:2335-4376 GCA_029933495.1 Bacteroidales bacterium | reverse complement strand
CCAAACACCTCCTCAATTTTTCCAACTGCTATTATTTTCAGTTTATACTTTTTCCGGTCAATACCTTTAAGATTATATTTGGAGATGAATATTTGCTCAAAGCCAAGTTTGTCGGCTTCCGCAATTCGCTGATCAATCCTGTTAACAGGTCTTATTTCACCCGAAAGTCCTACCTCTGCTGCAAAGCAGACCTTTTGATCAATGGGAATGTCTTCGTTTGATGAAAGAACAGCACTTATTATAGCAAGGTCAATTGCCGGATCATCAACTTTAAGACCGCCGGCAATATTCAGGAATACATCTTTTATCCCCAGTCTGAAACCGCTACGTTTTTCTAATACTGCAAGCAGCATATTCAGTCTGCGAATGTCAAAGCCGGTTGATGATCTTTGTGGTGTTCCATAAGCTGCCGAACTGACAAGTGCCTGTGTTTCTATCATCATAGGCCGCATACCTTCTACCATAGCAGCAATGGCAATGCCGCTCATGTTTTCATCACGATGAGACAGGAGTATTTCAGACGGATTCTCTACCTCCCTAAGTCCGGTTCCCTGCATTTCATAAATTCCAAGTTCAGATGTTGAACCGAATCGATTTTTTGCAGAGCGCAGAATCCGATAGTCATAATTTCTGTCACCCTCAAACTGCAAAACAGTATCTACCATATGCTCAAGTACCTTAGGACCGGCAAGGGAGCCCTCTTTTGTTATGTGCCCAATAAGAATTACTGGTGTGTTCGTAAGTTTTGAATATTTTTGAAACTCACCGGCAGTCTCTCTTATCTGGGATATACTACCGGCAGAGGAATCAATAATGTCGGTGTAAGCTGTCTGGATAGAGTCAATAATAACAAGTTGCGGCACAAGTTTTTCGATATGCTGAAAAATACTTTGGGTATGAGTTTCTGCAAGAATATAGCACTCGGGGTTGTTCATCCCTATCCGTTCAGCTCTCATTTTTATCTGCTGCTCGCTCTCCTCACCTGTTATGTACAATACTCTCAGTCCTTTAAGGTTCAAGGCAATCTGAAGCATAAGAGTTGATTTTCCGATTCCAGGTTCGCCTCCAACAAGAACAAGAGAACCTGTAACCAGACCTCCACCAAGTACTCTGTTTAGTTCAGCATTACGAGTATCGATTCTGTTTTCTGTCCCCGACTCTATTTCTGAAATCCTTTTTGGTTTTGCAGCAGTTTTTTGTGTTGTGACCGGAGATTTGTTTTTCCCTTTGTCAGATTGTATAACTTCCTCAACGTAAGTATTCCATTCACCACACGCCGGACATCGACCAATCCATTTTGCCGATTGTGCCCCGCAGTTCTGACAGAAATATACGGTTTTTGCTTTAGCCATAATTATTTGTTGTTATCCGTAATTATTAGTACAAAAGTAAGGAAATTTGGGGAAATGAGTTAGTTAATGAATGTGTGAATGTGTGAATGCGTGAATGTGTGAATGTGTGAATGTTGAGCGAAGCGAAATCCCGCAGGGCGGGAAATGAATGTGTGAATGCGTGAATGTATGAATGTATGAATGTATGAATGTGTGAATGTGTGAATGTGTGTCTCGTCCGGGATAAACCGGCGCATAAGCTTGTGTTAAAATTCCGAATAGTAGCAGACTTAAAAATCAAAGCACAAAGCACAAAATCCAAAACAATATCAAATACCAATTGTTTAATGTTCAAAACAGGTAGAAGGAAAAGCAATTTATTTGTATTTGTTCCTCCGTTTTGAATTTTAGTATTCCAATTCTGAATTTATTTTGAGTTTAGATATTTGAATTTTGGATTTAACAAGGGAAGCACAAAGCACAAAACTCAAAATCCAAAACAATATCAAATACCAAATGCTTAATTTTCAAAACAGGTAGAAGGAAAAGCAATTTATTTGTATTTGTTCCTCCGTTTTTAATTTTAGTATTCTAATTTTGAATTTGTTTTGAGTTTAGATATTTGAATTTTGGATTTAACAAGGGAAGCACAAAACACAAAACTCAAAATCCAAAACAATATCAAATACCAAATGCTTAATTTTCAAAAC
>JAOZOC010000344.1:0-2235 GCA_029933495.1 Bacteroidales bacterium | reverse complement strand
AGGTAGAAAATGCCGATTGCTTATTGCCGATTGAAGACTGCCTACTGAAGATTGTCAACTGCCAAACTACTCCCTGATCCTCTCAATAATCCCGCTCGTTGAGTATCCGTTGAGGAAGTCAATTGTCTTTATTTCACCTCCTTTTGCAAGAACAATATCAGCACCAACTATATCTTCAGGTTTGTAGTCACTTCCTTTTACAAGAATATCAGGCTGAACTGTTTTTATAAGATTGTAAGGTGTATCTTCATCAAACAACACCACTGCATCAACAAATTGCAAAGCGGCAAGAATAATTGCTCTTGCATTTTCATCATTTACCGGTCTGTTCTCCCCCTTCAATCTTTTGACAGAATCATCAGTATTAAGCCCAATGAAAAGGATATTTCCAAGATCTCTCGCTTTTGAAAGGTAATCAATATGCCCGGCATGAATAATATCGAAACAACCGTTTGTGAAAACAATTTTTTTATTCTGAAAACGCCAGATGGAAAGTTGTGATTTCAGTTCTTTGCTACTTAATATTTTCCGTTTCAGGATTGAGAGCATTTCCATTTTTCTTACTGTTTATTAAAGGTAAAACAATCATCGAAATAAGTCCTGATACAACAATCATCAGTGTTTGTCCTGTCCAAAGCAGCCAGCCCATTGCATAACCCTTTGTTTGCGGTATATAAAAGATGACAAGTATTTCGGCAACTATCCAGGGATAAATACCTATTCCGCCCTGAACCACTATTATGCCTATTGACCCGAACGCAAGTACCGCAAGGGCAACGTTAAGTCCGAGATTGCTGGTTTCAGGAAGACTGAAAAAGACCACCCACGCCATCAAAAGATACATAAACCATATAAAAACGGAATGGAAAAAGAACCAGAACGGCTTCTTTATTTTTGTCAGAGATTTCAGGCCTTCTACAAAACCATAAATGATGCTTTTTATGCTTTTATAAAATTTATAATGTGATATCTTATGTCTCAATTTAATAAACAAAACAATAATAATCACAATTACCAAACCTGCTACAATATATAGCCTGCCGGGATGCTGGAGGTTATGATACTTTTCAATGGCATTTTTTGCTATTGATGTCTCTTTGAATTTTGCGAATTTATCCAGGTTGATAATGAGGGTTAGGATAAATACAATTAATAATGAAATCATATCAATTGCTCTTTCGGTAACAACCGTTCCAAAGGATTTCTGCATCGGTATTTTTTCATATCTCGTTAGTACTCCGCACCTTGTGACCTCGCCAAGCCGAGGTAATGCAAGATTTGCGAGGTATCCGACCATCAATCCAAAAAATGCATTTTTAAATCTGGGTTTATAGCCCATTGGCTCCATAAGGATCATCCAGCGCATTGTTCTGCTAACGTGACTCAGCAATCCTATTACCATAGAGATCAGTATCCAGTAATAGTCGGCATGAAAAAAGGTGTAGAAAATCTCCTTTTTATCCTCAGGTGAGATGTTTCTCATGAAAATCCAAATAAAAAACACACCTATTCCAAGGAAGAAGATGAGTTTGATAGCTGTGAACAGACCCTTTTTCAAAAGAATTACTTTAGGTTATTATTATCGTCAGGGAATACAATCACAGGTTTGAAACTTTTGGCTTCCTCAAAAGGCATTAGGGCATAAGAAACGATTATTACCTTATCACCAATAGCAGCTTTGCGTGCTGCTGCGCCGTTAAGTGAAATAATGCCTGACCCTCTTTCGCCCTTTATAACGTAAGTTTCCAGCCTTTCGCCGTTTGTGATATTGTAGATACTCACCACCTCATTTTCGATAAGGTTAACGGCATCCATCATATCTTCATCAATGGCGATACTGCCAATGTAATTAAGGTCTGATTCCGTTACGGTAGCCCTGTGAATTTTTGATTTTAAAACATTAATTTGCATGACGGGGCAAAGTTACGAAAATAAAATAATATTGTCAATTAAACGTACATTTCCAACTTGAACAGCGATGCAAGTAATTACATTTTTACTTCCAAGCCAGGTTGTAAGTGGTTCAAGGGTGTACATATCAGCGATTTCAAAGTATTCAAGCTTCATATTTTTTCTCTTAAATTCCCTTTCAACATAATTTTTTAATTCGTTAATAGGTTGAAATCCAGCCTGAACCTTAATAAATTTCAAAGTTTTGTATATTAATGAAGCCTGTTTTCTTTCCGATTTAGAGAGGAGTTCATTTCTCGAACTCATTGCAAGCCCGTCTTTTTC
>JAOZOC010000343.1 GCA_029933495.1 Bacteroidales bacterium | reverse complement strand
TATACAATCCAGAATATTGTATTGTGATATCAACACCACATACAGATCAATGATTTTTGACATTTCGTCTCCCCCGCCAAAAGTTAACTTTACACATATCATTTCTTAAACATTTCATATTCTCATCTCAGAGAATAAAAGTTAACTTTTAAAACAATTAAAATGAGACAAATACTAATTATTGTTGCATTTATATGCACAGGTGTTTTGGTATATGGGCAAAACACATTACAGGATACGGTTAAGCTTGACGAAGTTATCATTTCAGCAAACCGGCTACCCATAACAATTAAAAACAATCCGGGAGCAATTTCTCTTGTTACACAAAAGACACTGGAGACAATGCCAAAAACAATCGGAGCGGAGGAAGCCCTGCGGTTTGTTCCCGGCGTAAGGGTTGACAACCAGCACGATGGCGAAAGAGTTCATATTTCCATTCGGGGACAGGGAATACTTACTGAAAGGGGACTTCGCGGAATTGGCGTTATGCTTGACGGTATTCCGGTAAATGACCCCTCAGGATTTGCGCCCGATCTTTATGATGCTGACTGGACAACAGTACATAAAATAGAAGTATTGCGCGGGCCTTCTGCCGGAACATACGGCAGCAGCGGTGCAGGAGGAATAATTAACATAACTACGGACAACGGCGGCAAAGAACCTTTCGGCGGAGATTTCAGCCAGTCGGCAGGGTCAAACGGATTTTATAAAACATTCATCCAGTTAGACGGCACGTCCGAGCCTGTAGGATACAGATTAAGCTATTCACATGGCTCAGGTGACGGTTACCGTGACCACCAGGCTTTTCGCAGTAATAAATTGTATGAAAAGCTGACTTTCAATCCTTCTGAAAAGTTATCCGTGACACAAATAATTTCACACATTGACTATTTTCAACAAAATCCGGAAGGTTTGAATATTAATCAGCTTGACAACCCGAAACAGGCAAACCCGGATGCCTGTCCTTACAACGAATATCAAAAAACAAACCGCACAACCATCGGAGTAAACGGGAAATATATATTTAACAAAACACACAGTATTCAGGCATATTCTTATTATCGCACCTGGGATTATAAAGAGACGAGCAATAAATATGCAGAGTACAGGAACTATACCGATCCCGGATTTGCAGTTCAGTATAACCTGAATTTACAATCCGGCAGTCTTAAACACTATATCAGTATCGGAAGCGATCTGAAGTGGCAGACAGTTAATATGTATAAGTTGCAAAGTGCTCCAAATCCCGACAGGGTTGAAAGTATTGACGATACAAATATCGAAACCGACAGTCTGCTTGCAAACCAGATCATTGATCAAAGCAGCAGCGGATATTTTTTGCTATACCGGATGAAGCTTGGTAAATTTAATGTTATCGGGAATGTACGCTATGACGAAATTAAAAACGAACTTACCGACAAGATGATGGGAGTGGATACTGCCAGAACCGAAATGAACTTTTATCAAACCTCATTCAGACTTGGAGCAAGCTATAATTTTTCGGATGCAATAACTGCCTATGTAAATTTCAGCCAGGGATTTATACCACCCTCAACCGAAGAACTTGCTGCCAATCCCGTTGGGTACTCAGGGTTTAATACACATCTCGTCCCGGCTACATCGAACTGTTATGAAATCGGTGCTCGCGGATATCTCGGAAGTAAATTTTATTATGATGTTACGGGGTTTATAATGGATACAAAAAATGATTTCTTCCGGTTTAAACAATCGGGCAGAGGAAATCAGGAGGTGTTTTACGGAAATGCCGGAAACAGTAACCGTCTTGGCATTGAGAGCTATTTTTCAATAAACATCATTAAAAATATGAATTTACAGGTTTCCTACACCTATGCCGATTATCAATATACTTCATCTGAAATAGATCCGGTCTATACCGATACGACTTACGTACTTACGACACCGCCGACGAAGGGGCAGTATCTTCCAAATTCACCTAAGCATCAGCTTTATGCAGGCATTACGTACAGTATTAATAAAAACTTCAGAATTAACCTTGAAACTGAATACCAGTCGGAGTGGGCAATTTATACAGATGCAAAGGCATACAGCGGTGAACTGGATCCTGATATATATCAAAACTGGCAGGAAGGATTTAACATTTACAATGCAACGTTAACATACCTTTGGTCATTAAAAATAATAAAGGGTGAATTTAGTTTCTCTGCACGGAACTTTACCGGCCAAAGCTATATGGCCTTTACTGAGCCTGATCCCGACGGAAACTCATACCATCCGGCTCCAAAGCAGGAGTTTTTTGTAAATCTAAAATTCCGGTTTTAACATAATTTAACCTGACAGATTTCCCTGCCTGCCAGGTTATTTTTACTTTAGCATGCACAAAAAGAACGAATTATGAAATCTCTGTTAACAATTGGGCTGTTGATATTGTCAAATACATTTATGACAATCGCCTGGTACGGTCATTTAAAGTTTGCCGAATGGAAATGGTTTAATAAACTGGGCTTAATTTCTATAATACTGATCAGTTGGTCAATAGCACTGTTTGAATATATGTTCCAGGTTCCGGCGAACAGAATCGGTTTTAAGGAAAACGGAGGCCCTTTCACATTGGTACAATTAAAAGTTATTCAGGAAGTTATAACGTTGGTTGTTTTTACTCTGTTCACACTGTTGGTTTTTAAAGATCAAACCATCAGGTTAAATCATATTATAGGATTTGTTTTTTTGGTACTTGCTGTCTATTTTATTTTTAAAGGATAATTCTTACTTCTACTTTTTTTAACCCGGGAACTGATTTGTCTCATTCTTGAATACGGGCATTCCACTTTGCAACTTTGGGATGTACGACAAAGTAAAGTTAAAATGGATTACAAATCCAATAAGTAAAAATTCGCCCAATGCCTTTTTTTATTACTTTTGGCCCTGAATAAAAAAAATATCAGTTATGATAGGAGATATGTTTTCCAAGCTGAATGAAGCGCGAAAGAAGATTGAAGAATCAAAAAAGAGGCTGAATGAGACAACCGTTGAAGTGACAATCGGCAAAAATGAGGATATAAGAATAATTGCCACAGGAAATAAAACAATAAAGAGTATTGTGATTTCAGATGCTTTTTATGAGAAAGCGGTCAAAAATGAGTTAGAGGAGGGTTTACTTATAGCAGTCAATAAAGCACTTGATGAAGCAGCAGCAAAAGGTGAAATAATAATGAAAGATATTACAAAAGATGTGCTGCCTAACTTTCCGGGGTTGGTATAATAAAAAAATTCCCGGCCAAAGCAAACCGGGAATATAACTAAAACAAATTAAAACAATCTTCTATCTTCTTCTCTACTAATTTCTATATTTTTCTCCAATGGACCTAGCCTGAATTCCAGCTATCCACATTTTGAGTATCCGCATTCGTTGCAAACAAGGCAGCCCTCTTTATACATCAGCGAGCCTTCTTTACCACATTCGGGACAGGCTTTCTTTTTTTCAACTGTTCCGTCCGGGACAAATTTCTTAAGAGCCCTGACAATACCATTCTTCCAGGTGTTGATAGAGTCATCAGTAAATGTCAAATTATCAACCAACTGTATTGCATATGGTAATGGCATTCCATGACGAAGAAATCCTGAAATCAGTTTTGCATAGTTCCAGTACACCTGATCAAACGACCTTGACAATCCTTCAATAGTTACCTTGTATCCTGCCTTATCCTCAAACTGAAAATCATACCTTGACCTGACTGAGCCCTCTGTTTTGACCCTTATAACCCACCCTTTCATTACGGTTGGCGGAAGATAAAACTCATCAGCTTTACCTGTGAATATTTCATAAGGTTTCCCATCAAGCAATCCTACAACAGCAACCCATTTTTCATAATCGTTCTGAAATCTGACTATTTCAGCTTCAAGTCTCTTTGGCCTTGTAGGAGCTTTTGTATCTTTAAAAATACTATTTTCTTCTTCCTTTTTATTATCACTATTGCTAACGAGAACACCATCACGTGAACCGTCTCTATAGATTGTCATCCCTTTGCAACCACTTTCCCAGGCAGTTTGATAAACATTGCTAACTAACTCTTCAGTAGCATCCTTCGGCAGATTCACAGTAACGCTAATGGAATGATCGACCCATTTCTGTACCTTCCCCTGCATTTTAACTTTTTCAACCCAGTCAACATCATTTGAAGTGGCGTTAAAATATGGCGATTTTGCAATAATTGGTTCCAGGTCTTTATCAGAATAGTTTTTTACTTCATCAACATCATAGTCATTCACTTTTAGCCATTTAAGGAATTTGGGATGAAAAACATTATACTCTTCCCAGGAATCGCCTAAATCATCTGTAAACGATATCGTTACATTCTTATCATTTGGATTAACCTTTCTTCTTCTCTTATATGACACTAGGTAG
>JAOZOC010000342.1 GCA_029933495.1 Bacteroidales bacterium | reverse complement strand
AGGAATTATTTGTATTATTGCCATAATTTACTGACCTTATTCAGGTTATATAAAGTTAAATATTTACATATGTTATGAAAAATACAGTTAATATATTAGTAATTATATTCGTATTGATTTTCAATGACGCTATTAGTCAGGGAGTTATCATTGATCATACTTGTGAGAATCTCTCCCAAATTCCGATGAATTGGATTGACTCGGTTCAGGAAAAACAAAAATGGCATTATGCACATACTTCGCATGGCAGTCAACTAATCACAGGTTTGTATTCTATTGAGTCAATTAATCCTGTTTACGATGTTGAAATAAAAGGTTATCTCCCAAATGTTTCAGGTTCTTTCTGCATTTTCGACGCAGAATGGGAATCCCCTGAAGAATACTGGAAAACAGCAGCAGGAATGAATAAAACCCGTAATATTTTGAATAATAACCCTATCATTAATGTTTCCCAATGGTCGTGGTGCACTCAACTAAATCAATATTCGGAGGAGGATACGCAAGAGTATCTTGATTCAATTTCAGTATTAGAGGCTGAATTTCCCAATGTTACTTTTGTTTATATGACCGGAAATGCACAAACAGGACCTGGGAATCACTACAATCAAAACCTCGCTCAAGGATATAACAGATATGTGCGTAATGAGCAAATCCGCACCCATTGTATTAATAGCAATAGAGTTTTATTTGACTTTGCAGATATTGATTGTTGGTGGTATAACCCAACAACAGAAGAGTGGGAATTCAGTACTTATCAATATTGGAATGGGAGTGACACCGTTACTGTTCCGTTTGAGCACCCTCAATATAATTTAAATCAGGCAGGACACACCTCTTATGAGAACTGTGAGAATAAGGGCAAGGCTTCCTGGTGGATGATGGCAAAATTAGCAGGGATGGGTATCAGATTAGGATTAGAGGTTTTCATTGAAGGGCCATTTAATGGAGCTGATATGAGTACCGGCCTCAACCCGGAAAATATTCCTTTGTCACAACCTTACAATATTGCTCCCTGGAACTATGCCGGGACAGAATCTGTTGTCTCCATTCCAAATGCAGATGTGGTTGATTGGGTTTTAGTTGAATTACGCGACACTACTAATGCCTCTCTTGCAACTGTAGAGACTATTATTGATCAGCAGGCAGCTTTTTTATTGAATGATGGAGCAGTTGTCAGTTTGGATGGTTCATCCATTTTATCATTCAGATACTCAATCAATCATTCATTGTTCGTGGTTATACGACACCGCAATCATCTCGGCATAATGTCGGCTAATCCTGTAACCGAATACAACGGTATTTACACATACGATTTCACAACTTCTGTTTCTCAAGCCTATAATTCCACTCAAAAAATGATTAATGGCAAAGCTATTATGATTGGAGGTGATGCTAATGCTGATGGAGATATTGATACTGATGACAAAACTATCTGGCTAAACCAGGCAGCTGATCAGGGTTACATACAAGGAGATTTCAACATGGACAAGCAAGTAGCTAATCCTGATAAAAATGAAAAATGGGTACCGAATGTAGGGCAGACTTCTCAAATACCGGAATAAGAAAAATAATTCGATTCCTTTAACAATAACTGTCTAGATTTTTGATAAATAGTTAAATTACTGTCCTGAAGGGAACCGGTAGGTCAGCCCAATAGAAATAGCAAGAGAACGATTTCTGACATTCTCGGTTCCAATATAATAATTATCAGAACTTTTACCAGGCCAATATGATGGCTTATTGTTTATCATAGCCTCGGTAAGATCCAATCGGTAAGCAACATCAAAGAGCAGTCCAAGGTTTTTTGAAACAGGAATATCAAAACCAACTCCGGTGATAAAGCCGAAAACAGTTTTATTCATTTTATCAAGAATATCATTTTCTGTTATTTGTGTTTCTACATCAGGAGAAGAGTAGTATATTGTATCATTATTATTAGCACTTAGAAGAAATGAAAGATAAGCACCGGCTCTAAAATAAAAAATTTTATTCTTGAACATCCCTATCTTTAAAGTTAAAGGTACATCAATAGACTTGAATTTACTTCTCCCTTTAACGGTTGCTCCTCCAACCATTGTTTCAACCGGTTCATAATTGAATCCTCTTTCATAGAATCCAGGATCACTGAAAAGGGATAACTTATCAGAAAGGTGATACGACAATACTATCCCGAACTGTTTTGTAATTAGAGAGGTTGTCTTGGTATTATATCCATTGGAATTATATGTTCCATTGACATTCGACAGACTCATACCTCCGAAAACTCCAACTGAAGTTGTCTGTCCGCTAACTATCAGGCCTCCAAAGATAAGACTGATAAAAACTGTAATTGTTTTTTTCATGATACTTGCTTTTTAAATTAATGAATGATTTCAGAAAAACAAGCAATTATCATTCCAAAAAAACGGAGCAATCATTCTAAAACCGAATAAAAGGATTATTCACCTTTTCATATCCAATTCTGGTTTCAGATCCATGTCCGCTATACACCTCAAAATCATCCGGCAGAGTAAAAAGTTTATTATGAATACTATCCATCAGAATATCAAAATCACCAGTAGGAAAATCCGTTCTGCCAATGCTGTCTTTAAACAGAACATCCCCGGTAATTACAAACTTTTGAGGGTAATTGATAAAACAAAGACTTCCGTCGGCATGGCCGGGTGTGTAAACAGCTTCAAGTTCAGAATTTCCAAATTTAACAATCTCTCCATCTTTGATAAATCGTTCCGGTTCAATTGGAGCATCAACACTAAAGCCATACTTCTCAGCCTGCTGCTCCGCACTTAACAGAAACGGTAATCCTAGCTCATGCAACTCGGGCTTAAGTTTGTAAGTATCACACACAAAATTATTACCAAACATATGATCGCCATGATTATGCGTATATATCAACCTTACAGGTTTTAACTTATTGTCTGCAATAAATCCTGCAACCTCTTCTTCCTCTTGCCGATCGTAGCATCCCGGGTCAATAATAACACATTCTCCGGTTTCATCGTAAAGAATGTATGTATTCTCCTGAAAAGGATTCAAGATAAATTTTTCTATTGCTATCATTTCAATATAGGTTTTTCTGTTTGTATTTAGATTTTCATTTATTTTACAAAAATAATGATTTTTATTTTTCACAGACGGCCTGTAACAAATTCTTTATATAGCCGTCACACTTATAAACATTGGCAAAACAGATAGTTTCTGAATGACTGTAAACGAATACAATAAATGTGTTGACACTTATGCTGATGGTGTTTACCGGTTTATCCTGAAAAATATTAAAAATGAGGATACAGCCGGCGATATCGTTCAGGATGCTTTTGCCAAGATGTGGGAAAAAGTCAGTGGTATTTCGTACGAGAAGTCAAAATCCTATCTTTTTACTGCTGCTTATCATACAATGATTGACAGGATCAGGAAAGATAAAAGATGGGACACAGGTGAAGATGTTGAGGGGTATAACAGAGGACAAGAATCAGGATATTCTGACCTGAAAGAAATACTAGATGAAGCTTTGGAAAGGCTACCGGAGATTCAAAGATCGGTTTTACTGCTAAGAGATTATGAAGGATATTCATATAACGAAATAGGTGAGATCACAGGATTAAATGAAGCCCAGGTAAAGGTTTACATTTACAGGGCACGTGTGACAATGAAAAAATATCTCGTAAGTATGGGAAATTTAATTGATTATTAAAATGAAAATAACAAGGAACAACTACGAAGCATTCTTTCTCGATTATTATGAGAAAAGTCTGTCGCCCGATCAGGTGGCTGAGCTTATGGTATTCCTTGAAGAGAATGAAGACCTTAAAGAAGAGTTCGATGATTTTGAAGATGTGATACTTCTGCCATCTGATGATACCATTACGTTTAATGGGAAAAACACTCTTAAAAAAAAGGATATTACACCTTTTGGGGAAATTGATGGTAGTAATTATGAGGAGTATTTTATTGCAGCTCTTGAGGGTGATCTTTCCGAAAAGGAAAAAGCAGATGTAGTTACTTTTCTGGGCAGAAACCCACAGACAAAACTTGAATATAATGCCTTTCGGGCTACTTTCCTTAAACCTAAAAGTATTGTTTATCAGGATAAAGAGTCTTTGAAAAAGAGAGGCTTGTTTGTTGTTTATCGCTCTGCAGCATTGTATGCCGTTTCTATAGCAGCTTCTATTCTGCTGTTCATTGGCCTCTATTCTATATTAAGTCAAAAAGCAAAGCCGGTAAGACAATTTTCACAAATCGGCAAACTTGAGATTATTACCCCAGATATTGCTGATCGCAAAACTGTAATACCAAGAATAATACAGACTGAAGCATCATCAATTCAGGTTGTCGCATCTATTGATCGTAATGCCGGCTCTTTACAAAAAGAAACATCAATTATTAC
>JAOZOC010000341.1 GCA_029933495.1 Bacteroidales bacterium | reverse complement strand
TGGCTGCCTTTTGGTTTTACAATTTTCAGATTATTGGAGTTGTATGTAAGATTAACGGAGGTTGATGACCAGGCATCATATTCACCATAAATGAATATCATATTTTTCGCTTCGTGCCTGACAAAACAATCAACTTGTTGCATCGGGACAGGGTTATAAACAACAGAGACTCCCTCCGGTGCAGTAAACTCAAAATCGGGATTTTCAGTGAAACTGATATACTCTTTAAATGGTTCTATATCATATCCGTAAAAACCAATTTCAGCAAGTGCCTGATAGAAAAAGGGTTGCAGTTTTTCGATTCCCTGGTCTGAAACCCAGTCGAATCCTGCGACCTTATCCAATTGTTTCAACATCACTTCAGCCGAATCGGGATACATTGGAAATGTATTGCAATCGAAACTTCCCCATTGCCAGAAAGCAAACGAATATTCAAGTACAAGCAGTTCATAAGCTTTTTCGTAGCCCATTCTATATGTCAGTTTTTTCTTTTTTGTGAATTTCTCAAAAACCGGCAGGAACTTCTCCTTATTTTGGAGCATCATAAGCTGGTATCTGTAAATATTATCACGGCAGACAGAATCGCCTACGCTTTTCAGAAACCTGTAAGCCCTTTTATCGGCAACAGCAAAGTTAAGCGGTGCTACATAAGGAACACTGACATCAACATCATCCGGATAGAAATAGCGGAAGTAGATTGTTGTTTGCCCGCCTTTACTTATTCCGGTACTCACCCATTTCTCCTTGTAAATATTTTTGAGTATTTCAACTATTCTGTGGTGGTCAGTGGCTGCATTATAAACCGTTAGCTGTGACCAGTCGAGGTGCTTAGGTGTTGATTTGGCAAAATAGCGGTGCTCCACTACTATCTGATTTGCATCTATTATTGGACAGAGTTCGTTTACATAATTGGGATTTTCTGCATAGTTTGCAGCATAACCTTCCGTTACGAATATTACCGGTTTTGTAAATCCTTTGTGAAACAGGAAAACCCTTTGTGTGAATTTTTGTCCGTCAGGCTCATTGTGATTAACGGGTTGTTCCACTTCAAGCAAGTATTTCTCTTTGAAAAAATCACCCGTTTTCATTGTTTTGTATTTGAAATGATACTCTTTTGACAATCTTTTAAGGATTGTGTCAAGTTCCTGCGCCTGAATTGTGAATGAGAATATCACCAATAAAAAGAAGGTGAATTTTACTGCTTTAATACAATGATTTTTCATCTGTTTATATTTTGCGGTTTATTTAATATTTTCTTCAAGTTCAAAAAATTCATCTAATTTACTTTCAAGCAATTTTGTTAGAAATATATTTACCAATCTCCCAATACAAACTAATCAGTCCAGTATTTACAGCCTTTAAAGCTTTTGTTTTGGCACTGTTTATAAGTTGTCGTATTTCCGTAAATTGTTTTTCTAAATTCATATTCACTTTTTAGCAAATATAACTATTATCTGCTATTTTTCTATTGGGATATTTTTCTCTTTGCAATAAACCTCTATTTCTGTATCATTTGTAAAATAACTGTCGCAAAATTCTTCTAATTCTTTTTCTGTTGAATAAATGTATTTGTCGTTTGCAGTTAGAAGTTTTTCTGTTTGATTTATAAATGTTTCAAAATCCTTATTTATCTTACAAAGTTTATCTAATGTTTTAAAATCAAGTTCTTTATATTTTGGTTGATAAAGTATTTTGCTTTCGTAAGGATTTGCTTTTAACTTAATAATGCCTATGCCAAACGATTGATTTAGCCTTTCCATTTCTTCGTTTAGACTATCGCTTATTTCAAAAGCTACCAAATAACCATAATTTGCCCAACTTGAGTTAGAAACGGCTTGAAAAAATGATTTTTTTAGCTCGTAATCTGTATTTATTTCCTTTTTGAATAAAAGAAGTTAGCTGTCCTGAAATAGTAAGAGCAGGTGTCTTGCTTTTCCCGAAATCATAATAATTGTTTTTTACAATATGTTCATAAATTTCATTGTAATTAGTTAACTTATTGAGGTCTTCAAGACTTTTTAATATTGCTTCTTTTACGGTCATTTTTATTAGTTTTAATTATAGCGGTTGAATGGGTGAAAGTATTCAAAAAAGAAAATAATTGCAAAACAGATTATTATTTATTTATCTAAAAATAAATCCTTCCTTTAATGGGTCATCAGGGTCAAACCAAAACTCATTCTTCCCGGTGAAGTATGCTCTTCCGGTCACTTCCGGGATTACAGCATCATAGGGACCGTACTTTATAACCTCAGTTACTTTCACATCCATTGTTGTGCCGAGTATGCTTTCGATAGTAATTGTTTCATCCTCTTGAAGTTCTCCCTTTGCAAAGTGCAGTGCAGCCCTTGCACTTACTCCCGAACCTGTCGCCGACCTGTCAACCTCTCCTTCGGCAAAGATACATACATTGCGGCTGTGGTGGTTTTTGTTGTAAGGCTTTCCTGTAAAAATAGTTCCGTACAGAAAGCTCAAATCCTCCTCAAAGGGATGTTTTATCTCAAAGTTCTCCATAACAGCCTTTTTAATTCTTTTGCCGTAATCTATAAGCCTGTTATAATCTGTATCGTCAAGCTTCAAACCCAGCTCTTCGGCATCGCAGAAAGCATAGAATGCTCCACCATAAGCGATATCAAATTTCACATTCCCAATTCCTGGCACATCAACATTTCTATCTCTCAGATATAAGAATGATGGTACATTCAGGAAAGAACTTTTCGCGACTATTCCGTTTGTTCTGTGCCCAGTAGCCGTAAGTCTGCCCGGAGGAGCATCAATTTTTAAAACAGGATTATCGCCTGTTCTTTCTATCAATCCTGTATCCAAAACAAGTTTTGTCAATGCAATGGTTGCATGTCCGCACATTGTGCTGTATCCTTCGTTATGCATAAAGAAAATTCCAAAGTCAG
Organism: Bacteroidales bacterium; assembly: GCA_029933495.1. Taxonomy (GTDB): domain Bacteria; phylum Bacteroidota; class Bacteroidia; order Bacteroidales; family JAADJA01; genus JAADJA01. Next base: position 1,483 of record JAOZOC010000341.1, on the reverse strand, counting down.
CATCAGAAGTGCAAGGCTCTGTAATGACAGCCCCGTACATATCAGCGTGGCCGCGCGGCTCAAACATTGTTCCGGTGCGGATGAAATCAATGTTTTCCATAAAATAGCGTCTTTTTTCAAGAATGGTTTTTCCTTTTATTTCGGGAAGCCCGTCAATAAGTACCCGTAGCGGTTCGCCGCCGGTGTGCATCTCTATTGTTTTGATTTTTAACCAATTATCCGGTGGTTGATATGTTAGAAGGTGGTTCATGTTTTATAGGTTTTATTTTTTGGCAAACAATGTTGAAACAATGCATATATTAATTTTATCATTGATCTGTGTTTGAAAAATTTATTCTCACAAAGATAGAAATTTAAAACTCAACCGACGTTCCTAAATTCTTTTCACTTGCTTTAATGTAAATGAGCCTTGCAGTGATAAGGTCGAAAAGTGCCATTCCAACCGATTTGAACAGTGTTGTTCCGTTTTCATTGATCCTAACTATTTTATTCATCACACTTCCAAGGGTATATATATCCTCCTTTTTTATCAATCCCTTTTCAATTGGAACCGATATATCGCCCGACTCTTTCATAGCAAAAGGGGTGTCAATAATGGCACTGTCAAGCAGCCGGAAAAGGTTGTCGGGAAATTCTCTCATTGAGGGTTTGTATGAGCCTATTCCAATGAAATGCTTACCTTTTAACAAATCTTTGTTATCAGGAACAACGGGTGTTTCAGATGTTGTAGCCGTAATTATCACTTCACTATATTTTACAACTTCTTCGGAATCTTTTGCAATTTTAAAATCAATTTCAGGAAGATATTTTTTTAAACTATTTACAAAATCATTCAGATTTGAGTTAAAAGAATCAAAGATTGTTACTGTTTTAATATTTCTAACTGCACAGGCAAAAAGAACCTGATGAAATCCCTGTGTGCCGGCACCAATAAGTCCTAGTGCTGAAATGTTAACAGGAGTAGTATGAACAATTCCAAGAGCTCCCACAGCAGCGGTACGAAGGGCGGTAAGTTTAGATGCTTCAAGTAAAGCAAGAGTTTCTCCGGTAGTGCCATCATTAAGAAGTACCGAACCGAATATGGCTGGCAGGTTTTTCTTCCTGTTTCCGGGGAAGACAGAAACCAGTTTAGTACTGAAATAATCTCCGGCAAAAGCAGGCATTAGCAGTAAAACATTTTCATTGTAGTCGATATGTGACCTGTCGGGCATTAGGAAATTTCCCTTTTCCTGAATAATAAAAGCCTCTTCAACAGCTTTCAGGAGTTCGTCAATAGTCACAGAATTAAGAATGTCGTCTTTGTTAAGTATAAGCATAGTACTGAATATTAATCAGGTGCTAAAGTACGGAAAAAGCATAAAACATAAATCTTAAAACTCAAAATAATAACAGATTAAAAAACCTAAATACTGAAAACATTCCGTGCTGATCTTGATTTTAACGCTGGATTGTGCTTCTGGGTAACCTGGAACTTTTTATTTTA
>JAOZOC010000340.1 GCA_029933495.1 Bacteroidales bacterium | reverse complement strand
GGGTATTCTATACTTTTTTTTCTTTAGTATGTAAAAAATTACTATCTTGCACCCTCATTGTTAATTATGACTGAAACCACAGCAAATAAACAAACTATAGTAAGTAGATTGCTTGGTAATTCAGAGGATTTCTCTCTGGAGCACAGAATATTTAATGCTGCCTGCCTTACAGTGGTGGTTTCAGGCTTTCTCTCATCGGTATTGAATTTAGCCCTCAACCTTAATATGGAACTGTCCATTGCGGTTTTTGTCTTTTCTCTGGTTTATTTGGGTATTTATTTCTATTCTATTAAAAAACACAGGTATCAGCCACTTGTGTGGCCTTTTATAGCAATCGCACTAAGTACTTTGAGTTATTTGTGGTTCGTGAATGCAGGATTGAACGGAACAGTTCTCTATTTTATTTTTGTTTCGTCCATAGTATTCTTTATCATTACGAAAAGAGGGCAGCGAAAATATACAGTTATTGCACTTATAGCTGTCCTGACAATGATTTTTTATGTGGAGTATATGTATCCCGAATTAATTACACCATATGCAACTTCTTTGGCAAGATTTCTCGATCAGTATTTTTCTTCAATCATTATTTTATTTGTACTCAGTATGGTTGTTGGAGTTGTATTTGACGGATATGACGAAGAAAGGATGAAGGTAATTAGGCAGCGTGATGAAATTGCTGATAAAACAAAATTGTTGGAGGAGGCTCAGCAAGACCTTGAAGCTCATCAGCAGAATCTTGAAAAATTGGTTGCCAAAAGGACTAATGAGTTGCAAAATGAAAGTGCGATGCATAAGAAAACTGCAGAGGTTCTCAGGCAAAATGAAGAGATGTTGCGCAATATCTTTGAATCATCACTTAACGGTATCATCAGAACAAACCTCGAAGGTGATGTTTTGTATTGTAATGCCGCTGCAAAAAAAATGTTCGGTTTGACTGAAGATAAATATCTCGGAGATAGAAATGTTTTTGATAAAATGGTCAATAGTGAATATGCAGGGTTAGATCATGACCAAAGAATAAAACGGTTTTTCGGAATTAAACGATTGGAGTTTAAACGTGAAAACAATGAAATTTTCCCGGCTGAATGCTTTGTTGGAATAGCTAAAGGAGATGAGGAAGGGCATTCGTCTTTTGTGATTACAATTGCAGATATTTCCAAACGTGTAAAAGTTGAAAAGGAGTTAATCACTGCTAAAGAGAAAGCTGAAGAGTCAGACAAACTTAAATCTGCTTTCCTGTCAAATATGTCGCACGAAATTAGAACTCCGATGAATGCTATTCTGGGATTTTCAAACCTGCTGAGGAAAAATGATTTATCCACAATGGCCAGGGAGGAATATCTGGCCATTATTGATGAAAAGGGAAAACATCTGCTAAGTATTATCAATGATATTATTGATTTTTCTAAAGTTGAAGCAGGTGAAATGGTAATCAGAGAGATGACTGTTTCTTTGGATAAGGTAATGCAGGAACTTTATTATACTTTTAGCAATGTGAAGCGAAAAAGAAATAAGGGGAATATTGATCTTATATATAAATTTGAAATAGGGACCAAGAATACTTTTGTAAAAACTGATCCTGTCAGGTTTAAGCAGATCATGACGAATTTGCTAGATAATGCATTGAAGTTTACTGATAAAGGATATGTAGAATTTGGTTTTAGAATTTTGAAAAAAGAATCTCCCGGTACTGTTGAGTGCTTTGTGAAGGATTCTGGTATTGGCATTTCAGAAGAGAACCAGAAGGTTATTTTTAACAGGTTCCGTAAGATTGAGGATGTCAACAATAAGTTTTACGACGGGACAGGCTTGGGGCTTGCCATTTCTCAAAAGCTTGCAAAACTGATGGATACTGAAATTCAAATTAAATCGAAAAAGGGAAGTGGAAGCGAGTTCACTTTTCAGATACCTGTTGCTAAGAGTGATATTAAGGATGTAAGTAGTTTGAAGATAGTAACCAGCGATTTTGTTCCTGATTGGAAAGGAAAGAAAATTTTGATTGTCGATGATGAATTAACCAGTATCTTATTGTTAAAAGAGTATCTGCAACCTGCAGGGATAGAGGTGATTACTGCTAGAAATGGGAAAGAGGCTATTGATGCACTGGAAAACGGCCTGAAATCTGATATTATCCTAATGGACCTTAGAATGCCGGTAATTGACGGATACACCGCAACTTCAATCATTAAGGAGAAATATCCGGAGTTAAAGGTTATAGCCCAAACAGCATACGTAATGCCCTACGATGAGGATAAAGCCAGAGCAAGTGGCTGCGATGACTTTATTACAAAACCTATAAGCAAAGAGGTGCTTTTTGAAAAACTTTCTTTGTATCTGGATTGATGAGAATGTGACAGTCTCTCATCATAATAATCAATGTTTCGACTTCCCTCTACCTGATTTTTATGTTTTGATAGCTTTATTTCTATCCAATAAGAGGTTGAGCATATTTTAAAACATCCTCTTTAGTAATAGTATGGTCGCATAGAATTGCTAGTCTTTCGGTTACGTTGTGAAGTTCCCTGATATTACCCGTCCAAGGCATCTCCTGAAGTGCCAGGATGGCATCTTCCTCAATCTCCATTTGAGGTTTTCCGTTTTTTTCGCAGAACTGGTTCATAAAATGATTAACGAGTAATGGAATATCCTCTTTTCTTTCTCTTAGAGGAGGCACTTGAATCAGAATTACACTCAGTCTGTGGTAAAGGTCTTCACGAAAACGTTCTTTTTCAATCTCTTCTTTCAGATTCTTGTTTGTAGCTGCAATTATTCTGACATCTACTGATATTTCTTTTTCGCCTCCCACACGTGTAATTTTGTTTTCCTGCAGTGCCCTCAGAACTTTTGCCTGTGCTGAAAGACTCATATCTCCGATTTCGTCAAGAAAAAGCGTGCCACCGTTGGCCTGTTCAAAATCACCTTTCCTCTGTTTTATTGCTGATGTAAAAGAGCCTTTTTCGTGACCGAAAAGTTGACTTTCAATTAATTCCGAAGGAATTGCTGCACAATTGACCTCAATGAAAGGGGCGTGTGCACGATTACTCTTTTCGTGCAGCCAACGGGCTACAAGTTCTTTACCTGTTCCGTTTTCCCCTGTTATCAAAACGCGGGCATTTGTCGGAGCTACACGCTCAATCAAATCCTTTATATTTTCCAGAGCATCCGATTCGCCTATCATATCATATGTTTGGCTAACCTGCCTCTTTAGTTTTTTTGTTTCGGAAATAAGATTTGATTTATCAAGAGCATTTCTGATTGTGATAAGAAGCCTGTTCAGATCAATTGGTTTGGCAATATAATCGAAGGCACCTTTTTTAATTGCTTCTACTGCCGTTTCAATTGTTCCATGCCCTGATATCATAATCACAGGGGTTTCGGTCAGGATTATTGCTTTTTCCAAAACTTCGAGACCATCCATTTCAGGCATCTTTATATCGCAAAGGATTACATCATATTTATTATTTCGTATCAGATCAACCCCAATCAAGCCGTTTTCTGCTTCACTAACTTTGAATTTTTCATATTCCAAAATATCTCTAAGGGTATTTCTGATACTTCTCTCATCATCAATTACTAAAATCTTGGCCATTTCTCAATTCTTTAAAACTTGTCAAAAGTACTGATATTTTGGTAAAGGGGCTAAATATTTTATTTGGATTTTGAGCTTTGAGTTTTGAGTTTATTGTTAGCATTTTCTCCTATCTTTGCAGCACAATTTCGACAAATGATAAAAACCGTTAATATACATAAATCTTTTGGAAGTCTTGAGGTTTTAAAGGGTATTGATCTTGAGATTAAAAAGGGGGAAATCGTCTCTATTGTAGGTGCTTCAGGCGCAGGAAAATCAACGCTGCTTCATATTATTGGTACATTGGATAAGGCTGATAAAGGAGATGTTGAGGTACAGGATGTTAATGTCAGCTCGCTAAGCGAAAAGCAACTTTCTGTATTCAGAAACAAGCATATAGGTTTTGTGTTTCAATTTCATCACCTGCTGCCTGAGTTTACCGCACTTGAAAATGTTTGTATTCCGGCTTTTATTTCAAGGATTCCCAGAAATGAGGCTATTAGAAAAGCTAAGGAGTTGCTTGGCTTTTTGAACTTGACGGACAGGCTTGATCATAAGCCATCTGAACTCTCAGGAGGGGAGCAGCAAAGGGTAGCTGTTGCCCGTGCTCTTATTAATGAGCCGGATGTTATTCTCGCTGATGAGCCTTCGGGTAACCTTGACTCAGTTTCTGCCGTTGAATTGCATAACTTGTTTTTTAGCTTGCGCGACAAATTCAGGCAGACATTTGTTATTGTTACTCATAACAAAGAACTTGCTGATATGGCAGACCGCAAGCTGACCATTAAAGACGGAGTCATCCACAAGCAGAGTACAAATGGAAAAATTAACATTCCTG
>JAOZOC010000339.1 GCA_029933495.1 Bacteroidales bacterium | reverse complement strand
TACTTTAGCCACCTCATTTTGAGAGAGATTTTTGTACTGGTACATATTGGGAGAGATGACCGAGTGGTTTAAGGTGCACGCCTGGAAAGCGTGTGTACGCCAAAAGTGTACCGAGGGTTCGAATCCCTCTCTCTCCGCTGAATTGACAATAAATTGAGAAAAATTAAGTTAAATAATAAACATTACAAATCAATACAAATTAACTATGAAACGATTAATTGCTTTTATCGCGTTGGCAACTATGCTGACTTTTGGTGTTAACAAAGTAATCATTGCACAAGATGTTCAGGAAGAAACAACAGTAGAACAAACAGACACAACTGCTACTTCCGATGAGTCTGCTGCCGTAATGGAAACAGAGACAACAGAAACTGCAATGGAAACAGAATCGGATGCTCCTCAATCATTCCATCAGATTTTAAAGGAAAAATTTATCCAGGGTGGTGCCGGATTTATGGGTATTGTTCTCGTTGTCCTTATTATTGGTCTTGCATTGGTAATTGAAAGAATCATTTATCTGAATCTTTCAACAACTAACACCCAAAAATTACTTAACAAAGTAGAAACTGCGCTTGAGAATGAAGGTGTTGACGCTGCCAAAGAGGTATGTAAAAATACAAGGGGGCCAGTTGCAGGGATTTTTGTCCAGGGACTGGACAGATACAATGAAGGAGTTGATATTGTTGAGAAATCGATTATCGCCTATGGTGGTGTTCTGATGGGACGCTTAGAAAAAGGTCTTAGCTGGATTTCATTATTTATTGCCCTTGCTCCAATGCTTGGATTTATGGGTACTGTAATCGGGATGATCAAGGCTTTTGACAATATCGAAGCAGTAGGTGACATCTCTCCAACTGTTGTTGCCAGTGGTATTAAAGTAGCTCTTTTGACTACAGTTTTCGGTCTTATTGTTGCTATTATCTTACAGATATTTTACAACTATCTGGTATCAAAAATTGACAGCCTGGTAAATGATATGGAAGACAGTTCAATAACTTTCGTTGACCTTCTTGCAAAATACAATCAAAAAAATAAATAATTATGGACAAAATAATTCTTAATATATTTAAGGTTATCTCCTTAATACTGATTGCCCTTGCCATTATTTTTCAGGCAATGGTACTATATCAGGGAGATGATGCCGCAGCTGCATCAAGTTTGATAGACAATTACATTAATGCAAGTTTTGTTGCTTTGATAATTGCTGTCCTGCTTGCTATCATCTTCCCAATAATTTTCATTGGGCAAAATCCTAAGAATGCAATTAAAATTGCAATTGTAATAGTTGGTTTTGTTATAGTGGGGTTCATTTGCTATTCAATAGCAGGAAACTCATTCAATAACATCAGACTTGAAGAATTAAAGACTACGGCTAATATTTCGCAGGCAGTTGGTGCCGGACTATATTTTACATATTTTGTTGGCAGTGCAGCTGTTTTGGCTGTAATATTTTCTGGTTTATCAGGTTTATTAAAATAGAAGGAGTAAATTATGGCGAGACAAGTAAATGAAATAAATGCAGGCTCGATGGCTGACATTGCTTTCCTGTTATTGATATTCTTCCTTGTAACTACAACGATGGATGTTGATACAGGTATTACAAGAAAGCTTCCGCCACCTCCTCCGAAAGATATTGATGATATCAAAGTAATAAAACGAAACGTTTTGAAGGTTTGGGTAAGTAAGAGTGACAGATTGATGATCGGTGGAAAACCAGATGATATTGTGAATCTCAGAAATGAGGTTAGGGAATTTCTCAGAAATGATGACATCCATAGTCCAACCAGTCCTGAAAATAAACCTGAAAAGAAAAAGGAACCGGTTAATTTTCAAATACTCGGTGGTGACATCTGGCCCTCAAAGGGAGTTATCTCTTTGAAAAATGACAGAGGTACATCTTATGACATGTATATTCAGGTTCAAAATGAACTGGCTGCAGCAATCAGAGAACTTAGAGATGAACTTTCACAAAAGTATTTCGGAATGAAATTTAGCCAGCTTACTGACAATAATAAAATTAAAGCTATCCAAAAAGCAATTCCGATAGCAATTTCTGAAGCTGAACCGGCAGAAATAGGAGGAAATTAATATGGCAAAATTTAAGAAAAAAGGAGGAAAAGCAACACCAGGTATTTCAACTTCATCATTACCTGATATTATCTTTATGTTACTATTCTTTTTTATGGTTACTACAACTATGAGAGATTCTACACTTTTGGTTCAGATAAAACCACCTCAGGCAACTGAGGTTCAAAAATTGGAGAAGAAATCCCTCGTAAGTTTTATTTTTATCGGTCCCCCGTTAAAAAAGCAGTTTGGTACCGAATCAAGAATTCAGCTAAACGACAGTTTTGCTACTGTTGAGGATATCCCTGAGTTTATTGAATCAGAAAGAGAAGCTCGTGATGAAGCTGACAGAAAATTACTCACTACTTCTCTTAAAGTTGACAAAGAGACAAAAATGGGAGTCGTAACAGATGTAAAACAGCAACTACGTGAAATAGGTGCATTTAAAATTAACTACTCTACAGCAAAAAAAATTGCTAGAAAATAATTTTTCATAGTTAAGAACAAAAAAAGGAAATACTATATGGTATTTCCTTTTTTAGGTCATGAGAAACAGACAATCACAACACAGTATCAAAAATTTATTCATTGATCTTTTTCTTCGTCAATAGGTTCAGATACGTCAATAACATTACGGAACTAACCACACTACCAACTAATACAATGGTATTCGTAGATGTTCCGATTGTATCAATATCCGTTTCTATCATACCAGTGTTATAGAGATAATAAGCTACAACAGTCAATCCGTTAAACAGAAAGTGAAGAACAACCGTTATCCATATTGCGCCTGTCCATAAAAATATATATCCGAACATTATCCCGAGAAACAGTCGTGGGAAAAAACCGTAAAACTGAAAATGGATTGCACTAAACAAAATTGCTGACAGGATAACAGAAAGATGAATATTTTGTGACCAGTCATTAAAAATACGCAAAATAACTCCTCTAAACAAAAACTCCTCTCCCACTGCTGCTAATAGTGCAATGATAATAAGATTTATTACTAATCCTCCAACTGTATTAACATTGAGAAATGAATCTGTCAGCACCTTTGCTCTATCTTCCGCTTCACGCATCCATTGCTCGACTCCACTTAATGATTCGGGCAGCCTCATTTGTTCATTAACCTCCACAAGCCGGTTAATGGCCGGGATTGCAGCGGCAATGACAAATACCGAAATTATGAGATATCTGATATTAATTCTCCCTTTCAATCTCAGATAGCCCGATACACTCCTGTTTTCAAGCTGTGCATAAAACAAAGCAGGCAAAACAAAAACCCCGATTTGATTTACAACCTGAAAATATTTCAAAATTGCAATTGTTCGCGGATTTGTCAGGTCATTAAGTGCGGTCATATCCCTGAATATTTCAAAGCCAAATATCGGGATTGCTATAACAATTCCAAAAATAGTTGACAGCACCAGAAAAACTGCTACCAGCAAAATTAAAATCAGCAGCTTCATTCCAACCGATTTATCCTTAATCTCAGGAAATAATGAGAAAAATTTCATACGGTATTATTTAATTTTGAGGCTAAAATTAAGACTTTTCAGTTTATCTCCATCAAAAATACTGAATATGTCATTCCACTCAGTAATATGAAAAACCTGATATCCTGATTCTGAAGCAGCATTAATATTCTGTTCTGAGTCATCAAGGAAGAGAGTTTCGCCAGGAATAATTATACCATCATCGGCAACATATTCAAAAATCTCCCTGTCTGGTTTTCGCTTTCCAATCTTAAACGACCAGTATGTTTTCCTGAACAGTGTATTAAAATCAAACCCAAACTCTTTCATAAACTTTGAAATGTAATAATTGTAATGGATAATATTTGTATTGCTTAACAGATAGAGATTATAATTCTTTGAGATTTTTTTTAGAAGATCAATTCTATCGGGGGGGTAATCACCTATAATTTCATTCCAGGTTAAATCAAGTAGCTCATCACTTATAGTAAGTCCGGAGATTTTTCTAAGTCCTTCTCTGAATTCCTCTGGTTCTATAAAACCTTTTTCCAGATCAATAAAGAGATGGCTCTGTTGAGCCTTTGAATATAATTCATCAAAATTACCGACTCCAAGATTCATAAATGCCTTCTCAACCCGCTGATGGTCAATGTTTATGATAACACCACCAAAATCAAACAAAATATTTTTTATTGCATTTTTCTTATTCATAAATATATTTTAAAAAAAATCTTCAATTTGTGCTTGTAATTAATTTGCAAAGTTGTAAATTTGCACCCCCATTTCCAAGTAATGGGAAAGTTTTTTGAAAAATATTGGGCCTATAGCTCAGTTGGTTAGAGCACTTGACTCATAATCAAGTGGTCCCTGGTTCGAG
>JAOZOC010000338.1 GCA_029933495.1 Bacteroidales bacterium | reverse complement strand
TTCGATTCATCAGTATAAACAATGGTCATTTCATTTGTGGCAAACTTAATATTCCACTCGGTATAATCAGGAATAAGAAGCTGGTCAATAACGGTGTAATCGGCTGAAGCCATAATGTCGCAATCTATTTTCAAATCAGTGATTTTGCGGGCACATTTCCGGCTTCCTGCGGCCTCTCTGATAATGTTTACATCCGGATAAACCTTATTGAACTCCTCTGATATCTCTTTAAAAGGTACAGAAAGGCTGCCAGCATTAAAAATTATCAGGTCTCCTGAAATTTCATTTTGACTATCTGTTTTATTACGGTTAGAATTACAACCCAATAATCCCAACATAACTGCTAAAATAATAATTCTAAATAATTTCATAATAATAACTCATTTTTCGATTAGCATCTGCAAACATATCGAAAAAAATGAAGTTTGATAGTATATTTTAATGTTTTTTTTAAAACAAAGCTTATTTGCTGGATTTCCGATAAATAGAAAAGTATTTATCAAAAGGAGTAATCAAATTGCAGAATAATCATATTTTTGGCAAATATATTAATGGTTACAACTAAATAGTATGAAGCATATCAATTTACTAGCTGCAATAATTATCATCATTTCGCTGAATTCCTTTTCACAGGATAAATTTACTGTTGCAGACATTGGCTATATGATCTCTCCTGCCAATAAATATGAGAATCCTGATGTAAGCTCAAATATAGGTTATCTTTCGGGAACTTTAAACTTTCCGGTTTTTTCAAAAGGAAATACAACTTTCCTTGCCGGTTTCAGGGGAAATATGTGGACTGTGAATTATGAACCGGAACAGATATGGCCAACAAAATACTATTCTCTTGGACTTACATTAACTTATAACCAGAAATTTAATAAAAACAACTCATTTCTGTTTGTATTGCTTCCGAGGTATAATTCTGATTTGAGATTTTTAAGTCCAAATGCGTGGCAACTTGGATTTATGTCGTATTACATAAAAAGGACATCTGAAAAATTTCTTTGGAAAGCCGGAGTTTATGTCAATACAGAGTTTTTTGGGTTGTTTGTTGTTCCTGTTTTTGGTCTTGATTGGAATTTGAACAACCGTTTTTCAATTTCCGGTGATCTGCCAATCTGGGCAAAAATAAATTATCAGATAAGCAAAAAGGTTTCAACAGGCATTTATTATATTGCGCTTGTCTCGACTTACAGAATTACAGGAGATTTTAATGATGATTATACTTCGCGTTATGCTATTGAACCTTGCTTATTTGTTGATGTCAATATTGCAAAAAATATCTATCTTCGAGGAAAAGTCGGATATGCAATTGACCGAAAATATCCTGTATATGCAAAGGAAGACAAAATTGACTGGCAACTGTCAATGATAAAATTCGGAGATGACAGAACACAGCTTAACCCGATCATTAATAACGGATTGTTTATTGAGTTTACACTTTCGTATAAGGTTGATATTCCGTCTGACAAATAAAACAATGTGACGGTTTAACTATTTCATTAATAATAACTAATGATGTTCGTTTCAACAATCGTTATGGGGATGATATATGGCTTACTTATTGAACTGCTTACAACGGTTGTGTTTAAAGCTAAGTTGTAGAAAGACTTAAGAATTATAAAAAAGTTCTTACACCGGAAGACCTAAAAAAATTTAAAAGTATCGCAGATAACTGGCAAAATACTTTTGGCAACCTCTCTATACACTACAAAGTATATTTTAAAGGCTAGAGAGGCATTGAATTAGGCTATATATTATTAGATTTTAACCGTCAGTATAAAACTTTTCTTCCCAAACCTGTAACATCTTATTTTTATATAAGTCATAATATTAAGAAAGAAAAAGAATTGCAAACAATATCAAAGGACATACACGGAGAGTTAATTGAAAAGTGCTGCAAAAATGATGGTTTGGCACAGCTTAAAATTTATAAACATTATTATAGACAGATGTATAACACAAGCCTTAGAATAGTAAACAACACCCAGGAAGCAGAAGATGTGATGCAGGATTCTTTTTTAGATGCATTTCGCAAGATTCAGAATTATACTGGGGAAGGTAGTTTTGGAGGCTGGCTCAGAAGCATTGTTGTTAATAATTCCCTGGATGCTTTGAGAAGAAGAAAAGATGAGCTGTCATTAGATGATGTACAGGTTGAAATGCCAGAACCTGAAGATATATACGATAAACATATTGAATACAGGATTGATGAAATTAAAGATGCGATTAACAAACTTTCAGATGATGACAGAATTATCATTTCACTTTTTTTATTTGAAGGATATGATCATGACGAGATTTCACAAATATTGAATATTTCAAATAATGCATCAAGAACAAGATACTCAAGAGCTAAGAAAAGATTGCTGCGTATCTTAACTGTTCACCGTGCTGAAAGCATATTTAACCTTAATTAGTATTATAATGAAAGGAATTGAAGATATAATCAGAAAAAACAGGGAGGCATTCGATAGTGAAAGCCCTTCTGCCGATCATTTCGACAAGTTCAGAAGTAAGCTGGATCACTTTCATTCCGAAACAAATAGAAACTTCTTCCGCAAATATAATATTGCTATAAAGGTGGCGGCTGCAATTGTTGTGTTTGCTACCATATCCACTTTGTTTTACAGTGATAAGTTCAATAGTTTACAACTTCTTGTGTCTGAAAGTCTTGCCGCCTCAGAATTGCCTGATGAGCTAAAAGATGTAATGAATTATTACAATCTGATTACTGATGACAAAATCGCTCAAATCGATAAAGTGGCAATTTCACAAGCAGAATCAGAGAAAGTAAAAAGTATGGCTGAAGCTCAAATTAAGTATATTGATAATAATATTGCGGAATTGGAAAAAGAGCTTATTGAGAATCCGAATAATCAGCGAATAACAGATGCCATAATTCTGAATCAAAAGAAAAAGGCAGATTTAATGAATAGAATCTTACTTATTATGAATCAAAAAAACAAATTAGAATTACACTAATATTAATGCTATGAAAACAATAAAAACAAGTTTAGTCCTGTTCCTGTCGATACTCCTTTCAGTACAACTTTATGCACGTAAGGATGATTTTACAAAGACCATAAGCAAATCATTTGATGTAAATAGTGATGCTGAGGTGTTTGTGAAGAATAAGTTTGGAAAAGTTCATTTTATGAATTGGGAGAAAAATTCTATCTCGATTGAAGTGACCATATCAGTTGAAGCATCAAGTGAAGAGAAAGCACAGAAGTTTTTTGACAAGATTGATATTTCCATATCTGGAAACAGTGATAGGGTTACGGCTATTACAACTTTTACTCAAAAATTCAATAATAACAATAATGACTTTTCTGTTGATTATCTCGTTAAACTGCCAAAAAGTATTAGCATTGAGGTTGACAACAAATTCGGGGATATAATTATTAATGAGGTAGATGGGAAATGTGATATCACTCTTGGTTATGGAAAAATCCAGGCAAAACGGCTTATGAATCAGAATAATAATCTTGTTATTAAATTCAGTGAAGGGTATATCGGCTATGTTGAAAGTAGTGAGCTTGAGCTTAAATATTCGGAACTTGATATTGAAGAAGCCGTCGATATGACTGCCGAAACAAAATTTTCAGAATTTAAAATCGGGAGTATTGATGTATTAACTCTTGAAACTGGTTATGACGATGATTACATTGGCTCCGTTCGCGATCTGGATATTGAGTCAGGGTTTTCGGATGTTGAAGTAAGAAGTCTGGGAAAAAGACTTGTAGCTGACTGTGATTACGGAGAGCTGACTGTAAAACAGGTTGCCAAAGATTTTACTTTAATTGATATAACAAGCAGCTTCTCAGACGGTACAATCGGGCTTTATCCAGGTGTAAGTTTTAAAATTATTGCAACTGTTAAAATGGGCGACCTTGATTTTCCGGAAGATAAAGCAAGATTTTCAGTTTTGGATTTGTCCGGGACATCTAAGAGATATGAAGGAGTCGTCGGGGAAGGTGATGAGACTAATGCAAGAATACTTGTGGTTGCAAAATATTCGGATATAACAATCTATTACAGATAAATTTAAAGTATTAATAAATCATAACAAACTATCAAAATGAAAAAACAAAAATTTGCAGGATTATCAGGGATTACTATTTTACTTGGACTTATTTTGGTAATGCAAACAGGGTGTACTTATGCATTCAAAGGTGTAAAGGGTAATGGCAATGTAGTTAAACAGGAGCGAAAAGTCTCAGATTTCTCTGGGTTTGAAGTTGGAGGAGCTTTCAAAGTTTTCCTTACTCAGGGTGATGAGGAAAAACTTGTTGTGGAAGCTGATGAAAATCTTTTGGATATCATTGAAACGAAGGTCAAAGGCGGAACATTGATTATCAGTACAAATGAAAACATTAAGGACTTTAAAACACTGAACATTTATCTCACTTTTAAAG
>JAOZOC010000337.1 GCA_029933495.1 Bacteroidales bacterium | reverse complement strand
TTTGAAAATATCATACTTTAGGTAACAACAGTCTCATTTACTTTCCGATACAAAACCGTGAAAATATATTCCCCAGCACTTCGTCGGTTGTTATCTCACCTGTGATATCGCCAAGGTGATACAGGGCATCTCTGATATCGGTTACTACAAGGTCAGAAGTGAGCTCCTGCTTAAAACCGGCTTCAATATTCTCTATTGCTTCAGAGGCTTTTAACAGGGCCTCGTAATGTCGGCTGTTTGATACAATGGCTGTATCAGTGACCTTTTCATTTTCAACATATTCTGAAAGTCTGTCGATAATAAGATTGATATTTTCTTTTCGCTTTGCGGAGACAAAAATGCAGTCATGCTCCACAAGTGATCTGAAACCTTTTGGTGCTTCAACCAGCATATCTGTTTTGTTTGCAATAAGGATAAACTCTTTGCTTCTTGATTGACCTTCAGGTAATTCATTTAGATAGTCCTTAAACTCGTTAAGTGCCTCTTCAACTTCGTCACAACTTGTTGAGCTGACATCAAAAATATAAAGTATAATCTTTGACAGCTTAATTTTCTCATATGTCCTTTCAATACCAATCTTTTCAATCTGATCACCTGATTTACGCAGACCAGCAGTATCAATAAACCGGAATGTTGTTCCGTTTATTGAAATTGAATCCTCTATTGTATCTCTTGTGGTTCCCGGAATTTCTGAAACAATTGCCTTTTCTTCATTAAGTATTGCATTAAGCAACGTTGATTTACCAACATTTGGCTTACCTATTATTGCAACCGGAATTCCCAGCTTAATAACATTCCCGAGTTTGAATGAATCTACCAATTTAGAAACTTCAGTTTTTAAGTTTTTGAGCAGGTTTTTTAATTCATTACGATTGGCAAACTCCACATCCTCCTCACTAAAATCAAGTTCCAGCTCAATCAGGGCAGTAAAGTTCAGAAGTTTTTCCCTTAACTCTTTTATTTTTGAGGAAAAACCGCCCCGCATCTGATTCAGTGCAAGATCGTGAGATGTTTTTGATTGAGAAGCAATTAAATCGGCTACTGCTTCTGCTTGTGACAGATCGAACTTGCCGTTAAGAAAAGCTCGCATAGTAAATTCCCCGGGTTTGGCATACCTGCATCCCTTCCTGACCAGGAGTTCAACAATACTTTTCATAATATATGGTGAGCCGTGGCATGAAATCTCCACTGAATCTTCACCGGTATATGAATGTGGTGCTTTGAATACCGTAACAAGAACTTCATCTACAATATCTGAATTATCTGTTATATCGCCAAAATGAACCGTATGGGATTTTGCATTTTTCAGATTAGACTTTGTGTTTTTTGATTTAAAAAGTGTATTGGAGATTTGTATTGCCTTTTCTCCTGATACTCTGATAACCGCAATTGCACTTACTCCCGGAGGAGTTGCAGGAGCGCATATTGTGTCGTCGCCTTGAATGTCGATGCCGGGTTGATTCATAATCTTAGGTGTTTGGATTATTTCATAGCAAATTTACATTAAAATCTCTTTTAAAATCCCGAATAGTGAAAAAATAATTTATTAATGTATTTTAACAATTAGGTTTCTTAAAAAAATATATCTTTGCAGCTTTCTTAAAAAACAATAAACAATGAGCGTTTTAGTAAATAAAGATTCAAAGGTAGTAGTGCAGGGTTTTACCGGAAAAGAAGGTACTTTCCATGCAACTCAGATGATTGAGTACGGAACAAATGTCGTTGGCGGTGTGACACCTGGAAAAGGCGGACAGACACATCTCGACCGTCCGGTTTTTAACACTGTTGAAGATGCAGTTAAAAAGGCAGGGGCAAATGTTTCATTAATTTTCGTTCCGCCGGCCTTTTCGGCTGATGCAATAATGGAAGCTGCCAATGCAGGCATTAAAGTTATTGTTTGTATCACCGAGGGAATTCCTGTTCAGGATATGGTAAAGGTTAAAGAATATATTTCGGATAAAGACTGCCGTTTGGTAGGGCCAAACTGTCCGGGAGTTATTACTCCGGGTGAAGCAAAGGTTGGTATTATGCCTGGATTTATTCACAAACCTGGAACAATAGGTATTGTTTCCCGTTCGGGAACCCTTACTTATGAAGCTGTTGACCAGCTTACAAAACTCGGACTCGGACAATCAACAGCTATCGGTATCGGTGGTGACCCGATAATCGGTACTTCAACAAAAGATGCAGTTGAGTTGTTTATGAATGATCCTGATACTGAAGGAATTGTTATGATTGGTGAGATCGGCGGTAATATGGAAGCCGAAGCTGCTGCTTATGTAAAAGAGTTCGGAACAAAACCTGTTGTTAGTTTTATTGCAGGGGCAACCGCTCCAAAAGGGCGTACAATGGGCCATGCAGGTGCCATAATCGGTGGAAAAGCTGATACGGCTCAGGCAAAGAAAGAGATTCTGAGAGCAAGCGGTATTCACGTTGTTGACTCACCTGCTGAGATTGGCAGCAAAATGGCTGAAGTGCTTGGGAAATAATATCACCAAAAGGAAATAAGCCAAATACGCAGGTATTGATTTTATGATAAATTGAGTTATGCGTTATGAGTTAAAAAAGGTTGGAACAGACCGGTACGAATAACACATAGCTAATAGTAATATCACAAGTCTGATTAAAATAAAGCCCGGATGAAAATCCGGGCTTTATTTTAAAAGGGCATTATCCATGCGTCTTTATATTTTGCAGGCAGGTCTTTTTTTGCCGAAAGAGCCGATTCCTGTTTTGCATAGTCCGTCAATGAAATTCTGAATTTATTGTCTTTTGTTATGACCTTTGCATTTTTAAATCCTTCGGCTCTGTATTTTTTTGCCTGCTTTTTTGCATCTTCGAGAGTTTTAATGCTTCCAAAAATAAGATAATAGCGTCCGGTTGCTTTTGATACCACCATGCTGTCGGCAGGGGCTTTTGGCGGTTCATTTTTAATAACCTTTCCCGAACCACATACCTTTGTCTCAGTCTCAGGATCAACTTCTTCACCAAACCACACAATGGCAAAATTCTTTTCGATGGCAACACCCATTGCTTTCCACGAAAAATCTTCCCACTCTTTAAAATTGGTAATAAGTGACCGGGAAGCCGTAACAGTCCTCCATTGGTCAAAAGCATTATCTGCTGTGGCATCCTTGTTTTCCCAGTAAACAATTTCGTAACCATTTCCCGGGTAATCAGTAAGTTCACGGGGCTTTTCCTGCATGCATTTTTTATTCTTTACACCGCCTTTGTAACAGCAGGCTGCCCATTTTCCTTTATCGGACCAGGAGTGGAATGAGCAGGCATTAGTGTCGGGCTTGTTTTTAAGCAAGTCCGTAATATGTTGCTGTGCAACATAGCTGAGTGATTTTGATAATGGAACTTTTGGCAAATTGAGTGCTTTCCTGTAATCATTGATTTGATTATATAGATTTACCTCTGCCTGTGAGATGCAAAAATTATCGGGTATTTTAGTCTGAGCCTGTGATAAACTGGTATTGACTGTTATCAGGAGTGCTGAAAGCAGTGTAATAAATAAAAAGTTTGTCTTCTTCATTGCCATTTAGTTTTGCTTGTCAAATGTAATCATTTTCTTTGAATCCCAAACAAAAAACAAATATACAAATATAATTATGTTTTTTTGAAACATCCTGCGCTAAATTTGGTATAAATACCATACTCTTTTCTAAGTTTAAGATTAACACATTGATTTTTAAAAGAGTAATATTGAAAATCACTTCAAAGAATGCTTATTGTCAATTTTCACTGCGTTGTTCAGTTGACTTAAGCGTAAAAGAGCCACCTTCACCGGTGGCTTTTTTTCTTATTCAACCTCCTCTATCTCTTTTAATACTTCATTGACTTCCTGTTCCGTTTTTGTGAGTTTTGCTTTGCATAATCTTATCAGTTCCTAAGCCCGTTTAACCTTTTCCGAAAGGTCGTCAACAGAGATGTCATCATTTTCAATTTCCTCAACAATTTGTTCAAGTTCAACAATTGCTTCCGTGTAGCTGAATTTATTTCCCATTTTTTATAGTTTTTTCAATTTTACTTTCAAATGAACCGTTATATATTTCGGTTTTGACAATATCTCCTGTTTTTATTAACTCAATGTCTTTCACCGGTTTGCCGTTATGTGTCGTAATACTGTATCCTCTTTTTAGAACGTTTGACGGTTCAAGCAATCTTACTTTCTCGGCTATTTGTTCAACCCTGACGATGCTATCCCTGACAATCTGCTTACTGCGAATATTAAGAACAGTTGAAAGACTTCGCAATTCACTTTTCCCATTTTTCAATACTTCCTTTGGTTTATATTTCATTTTCAACTGAAAATTGTAAATATCCCTTTTTTTATTTGACAGATAGAAGCCGGATTTATTTAACAGGCCTGTTTCAAACTCTTTCAGGAAATGTTTGTTTTGCGTAATAAGGTTCTGGGTCT
>JAOZOC010000336.1 GCA_029933495.1 Bacteroidales bacterium | reverse complement strand
TGTACACAATTAATTTTGATCTGTTAACTCCCCCTTATGACAATATCAAAGAGGTAACTGTTCAGGAATTCAGGGCGGCACTTGACCCAATGCAGATTAAAACCGGGAAAAGACTTGGGTTTAAATTTCAGGCTGATACCGACTAAAATTTCAATCCGAAACTTGCATATATAAACGGAAGCGATTCAACAGAATAATATCTGAAATTTAATGATGTTGTAAACATTTTTACCGGCTCATACTGAAATCCCACAATGTAGTAATCAAGGTTGTTTGTTTCTTCTTTAAGTTCCATAATCAGATGGTCATAACGCGCCTGTATCTGAAAATTATCATTGATTACAACTGAGCCGTAAACCGATATTCCGTTATAATCGACTCCTTCGGTATATGCGTAATTGAAAACATAACTGTACTCAGCTCCAATTCTGAATTTTGATGTTTTATAACCTACAAAACCGGAGATAACCGATTTGAAAGTCTTGTCAGCACCCGTGTCGGAAGCCGGGGAATAATCGGCATAAAGTTTTAGTGTAATATTTTCAGTGGGATAGTATTGAATGTTGTCGGAATAAAGAAATTTACTGTTAATGTCCTGGTAACGGAACGGCCCCTCTCCGTTTACGACCGAAAACTGATTCAGGAACTTGTCCTTATATTTAAAATCAAGCTGAGCGCCAAAGTCTGCCGGCATTCCCATCCTGAATTTTTCCTGCATTGTCACGTCAACATATCTGTAACCCCAAAATTTATCCTGAAATGTAAGGTACTGGGTGCTGAGTAACTGCCCGACCCTGAAAATCAGAAAATCGTTAATAGTCCATTTTATTTCGGCCATTTTAAGATAGGTAGTGTATTTACTGCCCTCGAAATATTTGTAATTCAATTGATTGCCAGCCGTATCTGTAATCTCGTAAAAGTGGGTTGTACGGGTCACGTCAAACATTATTATACCCGACAGTTCTTCTGAAAAAATATGTTTGTAGCCAATGATGCCCTGATTGAACTGAAAGGCTGCCCTCGGTTTATAAGTATCTTTAATACCGTAATAAAAACTTGTATAAATCTGCCCAAAGACATAGCTCTGCTTATCTTTTGTTATTACCTGCGAGGTATTCTGGGCTGTTACAGCATCTGAAATAAACAAAAGCAACACTATTATATTGAATATAGTAATCCTTTTCACAATTGATAAGAAATATTTGAGTTTAACCGGGGTCAAACTTACATATTTTTTGGATAGCTTTTCCAGGCTGAATGCAAAGTGTTAAAACTTAAAAATTTTTTTGGCTTAACCGGCAAAACAGCCATACTTTGATCTTATCTTTATAAAGACATGAAATCAGCTTGCTTTAACTATTTTGTGAACCAAATATCCTGTTTTTCTGTATTTTGAGTTCACAAATATAAAATAAGTTAATGTAGGCTTAAAACTGCCACTTGCCGATTGCCGATTGAAGACTTGACACTTGCCGACTGTGCCCTATATCCTCAAAGCCGTTTCATATCCCTCCTTAATTGCCTCCTGTGCTTTCCCAACCTGATGTGCATCACCTATGACATATACCTCAACTTCATCTTTAAGCTTTTCTTCAATTTCATTAAGGCTTTTCATTCCTGCTGTGACGATTATCTTGTCAATTCCTTCAAGCACCTTGTCTTTTGCTCCTGAGATTATTACTTTATCGCCGTCAATCTCAACAACTTTATAATCAAGCAGTATTTGTGTGTTTTTAGCTTTCAGTTTGGCAAGGGTCATCTTTTTCTCGATCATCTCCATTCCGCGTGCAATCTCGCTCAGCATCTCAACAACGATCACCTCATTTTTCCGGTCAACCAGCTTACTTGCCATCTCGATTCCAATCAGTCCGCCACCGATTATCACGATTCTTTCATTTTTAGGCAGGTTCTCATCGAGCAGATAGTCAGCCCAGTAATAATCCTTCAACCCTTTTATAGGAGGGACAGTGGGGACAGCTCCGGTTGCTATCACAACGGTATCAAAATCCTCATCAAGGTCATTCTGGTTAAATTTTGTGATACTGACGGAAATACCCATTTTATCAATTTCATTTTCATAATAATCCACAATCTCTTTTAGACTCTCCTTTTTGGGCGGGAGCCAGGCAAGGTTGAACTGACCGCCAAGTTTTTCTTTTTCGTATATTCGTACATTATGTCCGCGTTTGGTAAGAGTAATTGCTGCTTCCATACCTGCCAGTCCGCCTCCGATAACAGCAATTTTTTTCTTTGTTCCGGCTTTCTGAACGGATTTATTCTCGAAACTGACAACCGGATTAACAACGCAGCCAAGACCTGTACCACCTCTGACTCCGCCAAGGCAACCTTCGGAACAGGCCATACACGGCCTGACATAATCATCAATTTCTCCAAGATATTTTCCCACAAAACCGGCGTCGGCTACCAGAGCACGCCCGATGGCGACAAAGTCCGATTTGTTCTCATTCAGAAGGAGATCAATATCTTCGGTTGAATGTACCCTGCCAACGGAAATAACCGGCATTCCTGTTGCTTCCTTAATTTTCTTTGCAAACTCCCAGGTCTTTCCTTTTGGTACGAACATA
Organism: Bacteroidales bacterium; assembly: GCA_029933495.1. Classification (GTDB taxonomy): domain Bacteria; phylum Bacteroidota; class Bacteroidia; order Bacteroidales; family JAADJA01; genus JAADJA01. Next base: position 1,844 of record JAOZOC010000336.1, on the reverse strand, counting down.
TGCTGAAAAAACCACGGTGGGGTTGAGCAGACAGTACCGGCAGAGACGTGGACAGCTTCAATACCATTATCTTTTAAAACAGAAACAAACTTTATCGTCTCATCAAGGTGATAGCCGTTTTCGATCATTTCATCGCCACTAATACGGGCTATAACAGGCAGGTTTACAGCCTGTTTAACCGCATTCAGAACTTCAAGCGAAAAACGGATGCGGTTTTCGAAATTTCCTCCGTAATTGTCTGTCCTGTCATTCACAGCAGGCGAAAGGAATTGAGCTGCAAGATATCCATGACCAAACTGCAATTCTATTATGTCAAATCCTGCTTTTTTGGCTCTTTTCGCCGAATCTGCAAACAGTTTTATAGCATATGCTATGTCGTCTTCGTTCATCTGTTTTGGCGTTGCACCACCATTTTCGCAAGGTTTGTCAGAAGATGAAAGATGAAAATTGCCGGGGATTTTCGGGTTTGCCATTCTTCCGGGATGGTTGAGGTGTGCAATGGCCTTTGTATTTGATGCGTGAATAAGGTCTGTCAGCTTTTTAAGCCCTTCAATCTTATCATCATTGTCAATCCCGAGTTGTGTAGGAATTTCGCGAAGCCCTTTATCCATATACAAAGGCTCAGGAGTCACTGCCCCAAGGTATTTACTTCTTGATGCATAAAATGAAAGGTGTCTGTCTGTAACTACTCCTGTACCGTCGCTGTACCCCAGCTTTAGTGGAGCCATAATGAAATTGTTCTTTAGGTTTAGCATAATATATAATTTTTTTGAGTTTATATTTTCATTAAAATACAAAAATGCTATGCACCGGTTTTTATCATTTATCCAAGAATAATATGTCTCCTCTCTTCACCGTCTTTATTGAGCTCGTTGCGCAATCTGTCAATATTTTCTATACATAAACCAATGCCGTCTTCTATCTTGTCAGTTTTAATAATTACCGGAACAACCTTATCTTTAATTCTTTTCAGATTTTTTCCATACTGTTTTGAGACAATAACATCAACATTCTTTTCCATTAGCAACCCGACAACACCTTTGGCTTTTTGCGGATCGCCGTGCATTCTCTCCTCAGGGCTTGTATTTTCAACACGTGTTATAAATTCAGCTTTAATGCCGTCTATTTTGTAGATCATAAAGAAAGTTGCTTCACCTGAGTGTTTGTCAGGGAAATGTTCTTCGTTATCGGTTGCACATGCAATTATTATTTCTTCTACCATACATTATATTTTTTCAACATATTTAAATAATTCTTTCAGACATTTCTTTTTAAAACAAAACCAGGGTTTATCTTTTTTATATTTGTCATACTCTTTTCCAAACTTTTTTTCTGCTCCGGGTTCCTCAACAATGGCTATCATCAATATCATCAATAGTGCTTCCACGGGTGCAATAATCAGAATGAATGAGGGAGAGCCAATGATCAATGCGAATGCAAGGGGAAAAAGCAATAGTCCGAGATGCATTGGGTGACGCATATAATTATAAGGGCCTTCCGACACAAGACGATTTGTTTCCATACGCGGCAGGTTGCCATCCCGGCCATACTTTGCCAGAATTCTGCCTGTGTTTCTGCTTACAGATATTACGGTGAATAGCACAAGAACTCCGACAATGAAGCTGAGCAAATGAAACAAAATACAACTGTGGATATTTGGGAAAAGAAATGTATCAAGATATAATCCCATTGCCAGTCCACCAAATATCATCACCATCCAAACAAGAATACGTATCATAGTGTTTTACATATGAAAGTCGTCGCAAAGTTAAATTAAAATAGCAGAAAAAGGAATAGCAAAATCTGAAATATTGTAAATTTAGAATTGTTTCTAAAGATTACAA
>JAOZOC010000335.1 GCA_029933495.1 Bacteroidales bacterium | reverse complement strand
CACGTTATGAAATTGAAGACCTGTTGTTTGCAAATAAGGTTGTGAAGCATACAAAATCCAACACGATAGTATTGGTAAAGAACAAACAGTTGTGTGCAAGCGGAGTTGGGCAGACATCAAGGGTTGACGCACTGAAACAAGCAATTGAGAAAGCAAAGTCGTTTGGATTCGATCTTAACGGCGCAGTGATGGCTTCGGATGCATTTTTCCCGTTTGCCGATTCGGTTGAAATTGCCGGTAAAGCAGGCATTAAGGCTGTTATTCAACCCGGGGGTTCAATCAGAGATAAAGACTCAATTGAATATTGCGACGAACACAATATGAGTATGGTATTTACAGGTGTACGTCATTTTAAACATTAAAAATATTAATAAATATGGGCTTATTTTCATTCTTCACCAAAGAAATCGCTATTGACCTCGGAACGGCAAATACCATTATCATTTACAATGACAAGGTCGTGCTTGATGAGCCTTCTATTGTGGCAATAGAAAGAAACACAGGCAGAATTATTGCGGTTGGCAAGAAGGCAATGATGATGCATGGCAAAACCCACGAAAACATCAAGACCATCCGTCCTTTGCGTGATGGTGTTATTGCCGATTTCCAGTCAGCAGAGTTTATGATCAGGGAGATGATTAAGATGATTTGGTCAAAAAAGCCGTTGTTTCCTCCTGCCCTTAAAATGGTTATTTGTATTCCTTCCGGGATTACTGAAGTAGAGGAAAGAGCTGTCAGAGATTCTGCAGAACAAGCCGGAGCCAAAGATGTTAAACTCATTCATGAACCTATGGCGGCAGCCATCGGGATTGGGATTGACGTAATGGAGCCAACGGGCAATATGATTATCGATATTGGTGGTGGCACAAGCGAAATCGCAGTTATTGCACTTGGCGGTATCGTGAATAATAAATCAATCAGAATTGCAGGTGATGACTTTAACTCCGACATTGAGGAGTATATGCGTAAGCAGCACAATATCAATATTGGTGAAAGAACCTCCGAAAGAATAAAAATTGAAGTTGGTGCAGCTATGACTGAGATTGATAATCCCCCGGAAGAATATGCTGTTCATGGCAGAGATATGCTGACAGGTATTCCCAAGGAAATAAAAGTAAACTATTCCGAAATAGCACATTGTCTCGACAAATCAATATCAAAAATTGAGGCTGCCGTACTTCACGCTCTGGAGATGACACCTCCTGAACTGTCGGCTGATATTTTCAGGACTGGTATTTATCTGGCTGGTGGTGGCTCTATGCTCAGAGGTCTTGACAAAAGAATACATCTTAAAACAAAACTTCCGGTTCATGTTGCTGAGGACCCGTTAAGGGCTGTGGCAAGAGGTACGGGAATAGCATTGAAGAACTTTGACAGGTTTACATTCCTTATTAAATAGGGAATCCGGAACAAAACTAAATTGTCGGCTGTTCTTTGTTTATAACAGAAGCCTCTGGTTTTGAAGATAGTTTTATATTTATCAGTTATTATTTATCGTGCGACATTTTTTTGCATACATATTCAAACATTATTTCTTTTTCCTATTTCTCATTCTTGAGATGTTAGCCTTTTCATTTATTCTGCAAAACAACTTTCAGCGAGCAGCTTTTCTTAATTCAACCGGAACTATTACCGGCTCAATAATAAACTCATACAACAATATAACCGAATATTTATCACTTCGGAAAGCCAACTCCGACCTTGTAAAAGAAAATGAAATTCTTCGGAATATAATTGCTGGTAATAGTAAGAAAAGGTGGGATTTTACTAACAATTACATATCAGATTCATCTTTCAGGTATATTGGAGCCAAAGTCATAAAAAACAGCATAAACCGACAAAAAAATTACTTAATGCTCGACAAAGGCACAAAGGATGGTATCGGTGTTGATATGGGAGTTGTGTCAGTTAACGGTGTTGTCGGAACTGTAATTCAGGTTTCAGATAATTATTCATTGGTAATGTCGGTTTTAAACATAAGTAATAAAATAAATGCCCGTATCAAAAAGAATAATCATACCGGATCAATCGAATGGGATGGCAAAAACTACAGGAAAGGCCTCTTAACCGATATTCCGACTCACGTGATGATGTATAAGGGCGATACAGTTGTCACAAGTGGAAATTCGCATATTTTCCCTAAAAATATTTTGATAGGAACCATTAACGAATATATATCAGAGAAAGAACATAAATTCAATAAGGCAACAGTAGATTTCTCTGTTGATTATAACAACATATATTATGTTTATGTGATATCAAATTTGATGAAAGAGGAACAAATGAAACTACAGGAGGCAATTGACAATGGGCAATAGTGTTATTAAAAACATATTACGCTTTATCATTCTTATCCTAATTCAGGTGACTATCCTCGACAATATTAATTTCGGAGGATACGTAAACCCATATCTGTATGTCTATTTTATTCTTCTGCTCCCGTTTGAAGCACCGGGCTGGCTATTGCTTATCTCGGCTTTTATGATGGGAATAAGCATAGATATGTTTGAAAATACGATGGGAATAAATGCAGCAGCAACTGTTTTAATGGCTTTTTTCAGACCAATAGTGTTAAGAAGTATCTCTTCTGGAAAAGATTATGAAAAGGGAGCAAAGCCATCAATTAGTAATTTTGGATTCAGATGGTTTTTTACCTATTCGCTCATATTGATCTTTATTCATCATCTTACTTTGTTTTATCTTGAAGTTTTCAGATTTACACATTTTTTTGTAACCCTCCAACGGGCGTTACTTAGTACAATTTTTACCCTAATTATTGTAATTATTGTTCAGTACATATTTGAAAAACCTTCAAAATGACGAATCTCAATTTTTTTCTTTCATTTTAAAAAAAAATTTGTACATTTATTGCCTGCAAATTCAACAGTTAACTCAGGCATATTAATATGGCTCAAAAAAAACAAGACAGAGAAGCTCTTCTTAATGAGATCCGGAAACTCAGGTCCGAGTTAGATGAACTAAAAAAAAGCAGATTCAATCCAAAGAGCATATCTGAACCTTCTTATTCTAAGGATATTAGATCCATTATAAACTTTTTTGACACCGGCCCTGATATGTTTTTTATAATAAATCCGGAAGGTTTAATAACAACTGTGAACTCTTTTGCTGCTCAACACCTCGGTTATTCAAAAGAAGAACTTGTTGGAATGCCGGCATGGTCTATAATACATAAAGATGACATCTCTTTTGTAAAATCAAAGATTTCAGAAATAATTCAAAATAAGATAGACCAAAGTGAACTTGAATTTCGAAAAATAAAAAAAGACGGGTCAATCATATATGTACACGAACGGACAAAACTGACTCTACTGGAGAATGATGAAATCAAAGAAATTATTATTATCTGCCGCGATGTAACAGATAAAAAATATATCAGAGAGAAATTAAGTTCCGAAGAGGAAAGATACAAGACACTTGCAAATAATTTGAATGTTGGGTTATACCGTAGTACCACTGACAAGAACGGGCATTTTATCGAAGTAAATCCTGCATTGATAAAAATGTTTGGTTACGACAACAGAGAGGAACTTATAAAGCTGACAATCAGCGATCTTTATGTAAATTCAGAGGATAGAGTTGAGTTCCATAATGTAATTTTGAAGCAAGGCTCTGTTAGAGGACGTGAAGTGCTGCTAAAGAGAAAAGAAGGGACATACTTCCCTGCTTCAATATCCTCGGTCGTTATTGCAGATAAAGAAGGCACACCACTATATTATGATGGTATTGTTGAAGACATAACACAAAGAAAAAATGATGAGGAAAAAATAAGAAAGAAAGAGGAACAATATAAAAGCCTCTTTAATCTTTCGCCCAGTGGTGTGACTCTGCTCGACATTGATGGCACAATATTAGATGTTAATCCTGCCTATTCAAAACTTTTTGGCTATAGTATAAAAAAACTGGTCGGGCAGAATATTAGAATACTCGTACATCCGGATTTCAAATTTAAAGTTCAAAACAATATTAAAAAAATATTGTGCGGTGAAGTTCTGATAGAAGTTGTTAAGAGTGTCCGAAAAGATGGCTCAATAGTTTATCTGGAATTATATGAGAAAAAAATTGAGCTTTCAGATGGTAAAACCGGAATTCTTAGTATTGCCAATGACATTACAGAACGAGTAATTTTTGAAAAAAAACTTAAGAAAGAACACAAGCTATTTGAACATTACCTAAAGCTCTTTGAAGGTGTTATCTCAGCCACTCCATATCCCATTTTCTATAAAGATAAAGAGGGTAATTATCTTGGGTGTAATAATGCATTTACAGAGCAATTAGGGGTTACGGCTGAAGAAATTACCGGGAAGAAAGTTTATGAGATATGGCCTGGAGAGGACTCTCATCGATATCATATGGAAGATATGGAATTGATGAAAAATCCTAAAAAACAGATGTATGAAAGAGATATTTTT
>JAOZOC010000334.1:2017-4443 GCA_029933495.1 Bacteroidales bacterium | reverse complement strand
GACGGTCATTAATACCACTCTGACAAATGATAAGAACCGGATAGATATTTCCGGACTGAAACCTTCGGCATATCTGATAAGTGTGGAAGGTACCGGTGCAAGGATGGTGAAAAAGTTTATCGTAGGGAGATAATTAACCCTTTATTTGATTGACTGTTAATCCCGTAGGGATGGTCTGTTGCTAACACCGGACGAAATAAACCGAAGCCTGCGAAGGTTTATTAGTCCGGTGAAAGGAGGAAAGGAGTAATGTAGTCCCGTTAGGGATGCCCTATAGAAAATATCCCTAACATTTCATTTTCTATGAATTACAAGAGTCAACTCATCTAATTTCTATGAATTGCAAGAGTTAACTCATCTAATTTCTATGAATTACAAGAGTTGGTGTATATAATTTTTATATCTTTGCTCCAAAAAAGGTAAAATGGCAACAGTAAAACGTACTATTTCTGACGACATTATCAGACGTTTAAAAAATCCTGATGAACATAAAATAATCATTATTTACGGGGCAAGACAGGTAGGAAAGACCACTCTTGTCAAGCATATTCTGTCGCAAACAAATCTAAATTCGGAATATTTCAATTGTGATTATATTGACGTGCAATCTATGTTTTCCTATGAAAATGCAGTCAATATTAAAAATATTATCGGTAATCTGGAGCTGATAATTCTCGACGAAGCTCAAAGAATACCGAATATAGGAATAACTTTGAAAATTTTACATGATGAATATCCCAAATTAAAGATAATTGCAACAGGCTCATCAAGTTTTGATTTATCCAATATGATAAACGAGCCGTTAACCGGCAGAAAAGTGGTTTATCAGCTATATCCTTTTACTTTTATGGAGTTGGCTTCGAACCGCTCAACTATGGAATCAAGACGTGAGCTAAACCGAATTCTGCGATTCGGAACATATCCTTCGGTAATCCTGAATGATGACCGGACAGCTTTGGAAAATATTACTGAAATAGTGTCAAGCTATCTGTTTAAAGACATTCTTGAATTTCAACATCTTAAAAAGCCTGATGTGTTGCTGGAATTGCTTAAACTTCTGGCGTTCCAGATCTCAAATGAAGTTTCCTACACAGAACTTGCCCGGAAACTACGGGTTGACCAAACTGTGGTTCAACGGTATATTCAGCTTCTTGAAGACAGTTTCATTATTTTCAGACTAAAGGCATTGAAGAAAAATCTAAGGAATGAGATTGGAAAATCAAGGAAGATATACTTCTGGGATTTGGGAGTAAGAAATGCATTGATTCAAAATACTAATTCTCTTGATTTCAGAAACGACCAGGGAGCTCTTTGGGAAAACTTTTGCATAGCAGAACACGAAAAGATTTTGGATTATAACATTCCAAGAATTGTAAATACATACTTTTGGAGAAACTATAACCAGAAAGAAATTGACCTGATAGAAGAAAGGGGAGAAAAGTATCTTGCTTTTGAGTTTAAATGGAATACGGTAAAAAAATTTAAACCGCCTGCCGATTTCATAAAGGGATATCCCGGTTCTGAGTTTAAAGTTGTTACTCCCGATAACTTTGTTTCGGAGATCTATTCATAAACCTGATCGGTATCTGCTTAGCCCGGAATGATATACCATCTAACAATGCGATATCAAAATCCCTAAGCCAGAAAAATAATATATGTAAAAAGCAACCTATGTTCTCTTTATGTGTCTTATTTAAAATTACTAACATTAAATTCATTTTTATTATGCAAAAAAAACTATTTTTCTTTCTGTTTCTTTTATTCGTTTTTGGGAGCACAATTGCTCAAAATCATACTCATAACGGTGAGATGACCTGTAACCATGCCAAATTCTTTTCAGAATATATGAAGCAATCCAAAGACATCGTTCAGACGCCCTATCTGTTTGATTATGATGTGAAATTCTATTTTCTTGATATCGAAGTTGATAACAGCTCAACTTATGTTGGCGGGACTGTTACTTATAATGCCGAGGTTGTTGCAACACAACTTGACACTTTTGCCTTTGAACTCATTGCCAATATGACTGTTGATGAAGTACTTATCAACGGAGAATCCAAAACGGTTATTCACAACACGGACGAGGCATTTGTACCTCTCGGAACACCAATTGCACAAGGGGAGATGTTTGAAGCAAAAATAACTTATCACGGAACACCGTCATCAGGAGGGTTCTTTTCAGGAATTACATCCACAAACGACTGGGGTAAGGATGTAACCTGGACACTGTCAGAGCCTTTCAATGCCCGTGACTGGTGGCCTGTGAAACAGGTTCTTGAAGATAAGGCAGATTCGGTATGGGTATTTTTAACAACTAACGAAAATAATATGGCCGGTTCACAGGGTACACTTACGGCAGTAACTCCGGTGGCAGGCAATAAACTTCGTTATGAATGGAAATCAAGCTACCCGATTGACTACTACCT
>JAOZOC010000334.1:0-1917 GCA_029933495.1 Bacteroidales bacterium | reverse complement strand
TACATACCGGAAGATGAAATATACTACGGAAATGAATGGAGGATATTTGACGGCAGATTATCATACAATAAAGGAGCTGCCATTCTTCATATGCTACGATTTGAGTTTCAGGATGATGACCTCTTTTTTGATGCTTTGAAGCAATATACGCAGCAATATGGCGGCAGCACCGCAACCGGTGCCGATTTCAGAGACAAGATGATGGAGGTCTCCGGAATGGATTTTACCGATTTCTTTGATGAGTGGTATTACGGTCAGGGTTACCCAACATACTCCCTGCAATGGAGTCAGGATGATGCCAATTTCTATCTTGAAACAAACCAGACGGTCTCATATCCTTCGGCAACACCTGTGTTTAAGATGCTTATGGCTTATAAACTGAACTTTACCGATGGAACAGATACAACCGTATATTTTTACCAGACCGATAATGTCAATTATTTCACTATTCCCATTTCAAAGACAATCTCCGGAATTATTGTTGACCCTGATAACTGGGTGGTAAATAAAGTTGGAAGTATTACTGTTAATACAAAGGAATATGAGAAGATGCTGGAATTCTCTTTCGGCCCGAACCCTGTCAACGGCAAACTGAATATCAGGTTTGAGGACGAAAAATCACTTCAAAGAGAGATAACAATCTACAATCTGACAGGAAGTGTTGTCAAAAAGCTTGATACCGAAGGACAAAACATTACTGTTGATGTTTCATCTCTGCCGGCTTCCACATATATTCTTGAAGCCTCATACAGAGGGAATAAGATAACTAAAAAGTTTGTGAAGCAGAATTAAGTTGTTGATTAAACCTAACAGGTCTGTGAGACCTGTTAGGTTTGTTTATAGTTAATACAAAAACCCAAACAACCACAGCGGAATCTTATTTTTATGCCCGTATTCGATATCATCCAAAGCAAGAAAGGAATTATTAATCCCTGAAATTTGCTTTTGGGTCTTATTCTTTCCACCTATTTCAAAAGTGTATTTACCATCAACAAGGAAATCACCTGTTGCAGGATATTTTACATCTTTAAGAAATGAAACCTGATTCAGAAAAAATGTTTCGCGTATAGTGCCCATATTTACGTTGTTTGTAAGAGAATATAGCAAATTTGAGTTGCTCAGATAGATTTTATCCGGTTTACGAAGTATGGTATGCCCGATTCCGTCGGTTGAAAGAAAGATTACAATACCACTTTTATTAAGAAGATGCAGATACTTAATAAGAACATCTCTGGTTGTTTCCAGTTTTCTGCTTAATTCGCTCATATTCACTTTAAAAGGGGAGCTGCTTGCCAGCAATAAAAGCAGTTTTTTCAACTTTATTCGACTTTCATAAGTTATATTTTCCACTGACGGTATATCACTGTCTATGACCGTGTCAATGACCGCCTCCAGTTTTTCATAAAATTTGTTCTCATTTTCAATGATGAAAGGATATGCTCCGTTTTTCAGATATTGCCGGAACATTTTTAAACTCTTTATTTCGGAATTAATTTTTACCGCTATTTGCTCGTGATTTTCAATTATATCTTCGATGCTGAATGTTGGAAAGTCTTTGGAATAAACAAAATTAAGGTATTCTCTGAATGAAAGCTCGGGTAGCGAATAAACAGATGCTCTTCTTCCAAGATCCGAAATGTTTATATAAAAATCCAGGGCTGAAGACCCGGTTATAACAAGGCTCAGGTCAGGGTAAAAGTCGTAAATGTTCTTTATCTCCTGAGCCCAGTTTTTATATCTGTGAACTTCATCAATGAAAATATATTTACCATCATCTTTAACAAATTCATCAACAACATCCGAAATTGTGTTATTTGAAAAATAAATATCATCCAATGACACATAAAGGGTTTGCTCCGGATTTGAAAAGCGTGACCTGATATATTGTAGTAACAAAGTGGTTTTACCTGTACCCCT
>JAOZOC010000812.1 GCA_029933495.1 Bacteroidales bacterium | reverse complement strand
ATGCAAATGCTTTCACAACGCCTTGCATCATATTATTTTATGTATGCCTGGGGTATTAAAAAAGAGGCAACACTGCGCTATCTGAGCGATGCTTCGGTAGATTTTGAAAGGAGCCTGAAAGAAATATACTCATTAAATATAAACTCAATAAAGGTCAAAAGCAAACTTATGAGCCTGAAAATTGAGTGGGACCTCGCTAAAAAAGATATTGGTAATCTTGGTATGGGCAGGCTGAATAACAGACGTATACTTGATATTACCAACAGTTTTTCAAAGAGTCTAAGTATGATCTCCGACTGGTGCCTTCAGATGGAATCCAGGTCGGAAGTTACAGCAAACGGAAATTAATTAAATAATAATAAAATCAGAGTATTATGAAAAGTAAAATTTTGTTTTCAATTGTCATCTTCAGCTCACTGATGTTTTTAAATGTGAGCGGAATGGACATTAATGAGGCTATTAACAAAGCCGGACGCCAGAGAATGCTGACACAGCGTATGACCAAAGACTATCTAATGATAGGCTCGGGCGTTAAAGTTGAGGCAGCCCAGAAGGAGCTTGACGGTTCGGTTGCTCTTTTTGAGGAACAGTTTCTTGAGCTTGAAGATTTTGCTCCTACGCAGCAAATTGCCGATAGTCTGGAAAGAATTAATGAACTGTGGTCGGTTTTTAGAATGGAGATTATCAGTGAAACAGATATCAATGCTGCTGCCGAGATGATCAATAAGGCGAATGCTCTTTTGAAAGCTTCACATAATGTTGTGTTGCTGCTACAGGAGTATTCAGGTGCCAAGTCGGCAGCTCTCGTGAATATGTCAGGGCGTCAGAGGATGTTGTCGCAGCGTATAGCAATGTACTATGTTGCTTATTACTGGGGCGTGGACGATCCTAATATTTTAAAGAATTTCAACAAGGCTAAAAAGGAGTTTGAAATAGCTCTTAACACTCTTGAAGAAGAGAAACAAAACACGGCAGAGATATCAACATATCTGAAAAAAGTTGATTCTCAATGGGAATTTTCAAAAAAGGGATTCGATCTGAACAGTGACAGGCTGATGCCAAGCATCATCTATGTTACAACAAATTCGATGTTGAAAAAAATGAATACCGTTACCGGTTTATATGTAAAAGTACA
>JAOZOC010000811.1 GCA_029933495.1 Bacteroidales bacterium | reverse complement strand
TAATAAATAGCCTTCAAACGGCACGTAGTGCCAAGTTTGAAGAATATGTTGAACTAAATCCCGACCCTATGGGTTTTCAATAGAATTTTATGAGGTAATAGTAAGAATAAAAGGGATAGAATTTCAAAATTCACATCGCAAAGATAAGCGATAATCCTTGCATTTTTTCCCGGTTACGGGTTTTTAATTTATAGGTATTCTGATTTTTACCTTTTTCGTTACTTTTGGACAATACAATTCCTGTCTTGCATTTGCAAGATAACTAAGTGTCTGTTTCTCATAGCTTTGTTATTTTCTTTTTTGGACTAAGAAACTTTACCGGCGAACGTATCCGTGGAATAATTTCAACCGTATGCATCCTGCCCTTTTTGCAATTTGGGCAGCAACTCACATCAAAACCTGTCAGACGTTTTATTCTCTCCGCCCGGCATTCTCCTTCCGGCTTCTCGCTTTGCTTCCGGTACATTGCCGTTTGCCTGGCAAAACGATTGCTCAAAATACCGTAATATCTCACCTTTACAAAACCCTTCGGAAGTATGTGCATACAAAACCGCCTAAGAAATTCAACACCCGAAAGAACGGCAGGCTTAACGCGTGCACTATCCCTGTAATCTTTGTAACGGAAACTGACGTTTTTCTCATCAATATTCAAAATACGATGATTGCTGATTGCCACTCTGTGAGTGTATTGCCCAAGGTATTTTATCACCCTTCCGGCATCGGCAAAAGAAGGTTCGGCATATACCACCCACTTCTTTGACCAGGCTTTGTCAATTACAGATTGATACTCCGGTAGAATACCATTTTTACTCAACTGCTTTTTCAGCGCTTTCATCATAACCGAGCGAAAGTCAATGCTGAGCTTATTTACAGGATACAGGTATTTACCGTTTTTACCGATTTTTTTCATACTGCCGGCAAGCGTAATACCGGCAGCGGGAACAAGGCAATGAATATGCGGATGCAGACTGAGGTTTTGCCCCCAGGTATGCAAAATAGCCAAAGCACCAGACTCGGCACCGTAGTGAGAGTATCCCAGAGTTCTAAGTGACTGCCACACACTTGCAAAAAGGGTGTTGTAAAACAAGCGGCTGTCGAGAATGCAAATTTTATTGAGTTCTTCTGGAACTGTAAAG
>JAOZOC010000333.1 GCA_029933495.1 Bacteroidales bacterium | reverse complement strand
ATAATCAATTAGAAAGACAATTTAAAAAATGATTTGGTTTCAAAAAAGTTTGAGATTCATTATGCGTTAAGTACACTTGTCACACAAGTTCAGCCCATAACTTTTAACTCCTAACTTGTAACTGAAGTTATCTGTTTGTCATCCCAATTTTAACGGCTTATTTAATGCTATTAGACACATAAAACCTTGCGACCTTGTCTCTTAACAAATGATCTGTGATAACAATTGCAGCCATAGCTTCAACGATAGGTACTGCCCGCGGCACAACACATACATCGTGACGGCCTTTCCCTTTCAGAATTACTTTTTCGCCTGATGAATTAACGGTTTCCTGATCCTTCATCAAAGTTGCGACCGGTTTGAATGCAACATTGAAATATATATCCTGTCCGTTGGAAATGCCGCCCTGTATTCCACCGGAGTTGTTTGTCTTTGTTAAAATTTTCCCGTTTAAATTTTTAAATACATCATTGTGTTCGGAGCCTTTCATTCCGGCAGCCTCAAAGCCGGAACCGTACTCAAATCCTTTAACGGCATTAATACTAAGCATAGCCTTTGCAAGGTCTGCCTGCAGTTTATCAAAAACCGGCTCGCCAAGTCCTGCCGGAACTCCTTTTATGATACACCTTATAACTCCACCAACCGTATCTCCTTCAGCTTTAACATTTTCAATTAGCTTAATCATCTTCGCCGAAACATTCTCGTCAGGACATCTTACCTGGGACTGTTCAACCTGCTGAAAATCTAATGACTGATACTTCTTTTCCAGTTTAACATTACCAATTTGCAATACATAGCCGGCGATGCTTACTCCAATCTTTTTTAGCAAAAGTTTTGCTATTGCTCCGGCAACAACTCTTGCAGCTGTCTCCCTGGCAGAAGCTCTTCCTCCTCCCCTGTGGTCACGGATACCATACTTTTGGTGATATGTAAAATCGGCATGTGAAGGCCGGAATGCGTCTTTCATCTCATCATAATCCTCAGATTTTTGATCTTTGTTTCTTATGATGAAAGCGATGGGTGTACCTGTTGTTTTATTTTCAAAAATACCGGAAAGAAATTCAACCTTATCCTCCTCTTTTCTTGATGTTGTAACCTTTGATTGTCCGGGTCTGCGCCTGTTCAGTTCACTCTGAATAAAACCGAAATCCATTTCAAGGTCTGCAGGACAACCATCAAGAACACCGCCGACTGCCTTTCCGTGAGACTCACCGAAAGTGGTTAACCTGAATATTGTTCCAAAACTGTTTCCTGACATAATTGGCAAAGGTACATTAAATTATAAAAATCAATCAAATGATGATGTCGAAAGTTATGCATGATGCGTTAATTGTTTAGAGGTTCAAATCATCCAAAAAATTAACCATATATAAGGGTAAAGAAAGCAAACGGTATTTAACCGGTTTAACCGAATCACCCATTTTAACCGAAACATTAACATCAGTAATGCCTGGAAGGTCAGTATTAAACCTGATTGCAAAATCTTTTTTCTTTTCCGCCATAAAAACCTGCAACGACTTTAGCGTTCCCGTCTTTCCTGCCTTTACCTCAACGGGAATAACCCTGTTTTCAATTTCAACAAGGTAATCTATTTCGGCATTTGCATCACGTTTTTCCCTGTTCCAATAATACAGCCTTCTGTCAATAAAAAACGGCTTTCTAACTAACAACTGCTGTCCGATAAACTGTTCGGCAATATCACCTTCATTAAGAAGCATAAGGTTTTCTAAGCTTTTTAGTCTGACCCTGAGAATATGTGACACAAGCCCAATATCAAGAAACAGAGGCTTGTAAACAGACTCTTTCGCATTACTATCCAAAGGAATACCTGCTGATGAAGTGGCAATAATTCTATGCACAATTCTACTCAACTCAAGCTTTATCAAAGCGTCTTTAAGATATACCGATTTAACAGATGAATTAATATTCACATACTTAACCTTTTTTCCTATTCCACGAGGGACAAATCTAAATACATCACGAAGATATTCAGCCTGATTATTCTTTGAATACTTTGCAAAATCAAGCTCTATTGAGGTTAAAATACTTTCATGCACCCTCTCAACTTCAAGCAAATCATTTAATTCAAAATACGTTTTCACAGCTTCAGGCATACCTCCTACGAAAAAAAATGTACGTAACAACTTTAACAATTTATTATGAATCACACCTGAAATGCTTTTACCCGGAATATAAGATGTCAGAAAATCAACCAACATACTTTCTCCGCCGGCAATAAGAAACTCCTTAAAACTCATCGGATACATATATAAAAATTCCACACGACCTACCGGCATCGGGTAGCTCAAGTCGTTTAAAATGTGATCAAGTAAGGAGCCGGCAGCAATCACACTAAGCTGAGGAGTTTTTTCATAAAAATACCGTAATACCGGAATAGCTTCCGGACAAGTCTGTATTTCATCAAGAAAAAGAAGAGTTTTTTCAGAATCAATTTTAACTTTAAACTCCAGACCGATTTCTTCCAATATGGATTTTACATCATTAGTCTGAAATAACTCCCTATATTCAGGATTCTCCTCAAAGTTTATTTTTATATATGTTTCATAATCCGAAGAAAACCGTTCAACGAGGAATGTTTTTCCAACCTGCCTTGCACCCCTGATAATCAGAGGTTTTCTGTTTGGGCGTACCTTCCATCTTTGTAAAAAATCATAAGCTTCTCTATACATATTCTGAATTTTTATGGCAAAGATATAAAATAATTTCCAAAACAGATACCTGTTTTATCCTTTTTTCTGCCAAAACAGATACCTGTTATGTCTATTATTCGCCAAAACAGATACCTGTTTCAGCTTTTTTTGTTAATTCCAGAACTATAGATTTGCTTACTATGGAAGACCAAAATCCTGTACAACCATCAAATTATTGCAGGATTTCAAATGAATTACCTTCAATACTAATTTTTACGGAAGTGCCGTTCTTTTGGAATTGCGAACCGAAACTATCGGTTAACTGAGCATCTTTGAACCTCTCCGGAATCTGAAACTCAATGGTCGTTTGTTCAGCGGACTTATTAAATGCAACGATTGCAATCTTATCAAAATATGTCCTGACAAATACATAAGTTGTTTCAGAAACTTCCAACACCTGAAAATCACCGTAAGTCAGCGGCAGACTGTTTCGCCGCAAATGGACAAGTTTTGTTGTGATTTCCCTTGTTTTCAATTCATTGGGAGACAGGTTATCAAACTTCATCATTCGCCTGTTGTCAGGGTCGTTTGCTCCGGGCATTCCAATTTCATCTCCATAATAGATTGTGGGAATTCCCGGGATTGTCATATTGAATGCCATTAATGATTGTAGTTTTTTATATGCTACCGGATTGCCAACTTCGATATCCCTTGTCCAGCCCGCAAGCTTTGAATCCTCATCAAATTTCAATGAACCGCCAGCCAGAGAGATAAACCTTGGCTTATCCTGATTGCCGGATATATATCCCATCATATTATGATATCCATAGTATCCGATGCTCTCCAATAAGGCATCGTTTAACTTCTCAAAAGGCTCATTATCTCGTGCAAAGACTGCGACAGAAGCGTCATAGACATTAAAATCGAACTGACCATCAAGCATGCCGGTGTTGATATAGCTTCCGATTAATTCACGATTCCCATAAGTCTCACCTACCTGATATACTTTTTTATGATCAGGTATTTCAATTTTTTCTTTGATCTTCTTTGTCAAAGTTCTCCAGAATAGTTCAGGAATATGTTTTGTGGCGTCGTGCCTGAATCCGTCAAGATTGAAAGTCTCAAGCCAGAAAAGTGCAGAGTCAGTCATAACATCCACAACATCCTCGCGCGAAAGGTCAAGGGTTGGCAGAAAGGTATCAAACCAGGTTGTAAGCCGGTATTCGTCCCACTTTTCAGTATTCATTGTTCCATCAGGAAGGTAAAGTGGTGAAGCCCAATCGGGATGCTCAATATAAACCGGATGAAGCTCGTGAACGTGATTAGCAACATAATCAAGGATAACGTTGATATTATGTTTATGAGCCAGTTTAACAAGCTTTGTCAGTTCTCCGGCAGTTCCAAAGCGAAAATCCACTTTTGAAGAAGATACGGGCCAATAGCCATGATATCCGGAAAATTTTGTTCTTGGATCCGGCCACAGTCCATAAGCGCCAAGAGGGTTTTGCGTTATCGGCGAAAGCCAGATTGTGTTGATTCCGAGATCATCAAAATACCCATCCTCTATTTTTTTAATGACACCGGTAATGTCACCACCCTTAAAATTTGCTTTCGGCAATATTTCTGGATCATCAACAGGAAAATCATTTGTTGTGTCTGCATCATAAAATCTGTCAATCATCAAAAAATAGAATACGGATGCACGCCAGTCGGATCTTTTAAGTTCATCCGGATTGTATATCACATTACCATGCTCCAAAGGAATCATCACTTCATTTGATGTCCCGTAATTATTGTAAGCCCACG
>JAOZOC010000810.1 GCA_029933495.1 Bacteroidales bacterium | reverse complement strand
AGTGCTGTGAATTTTTGTCATGTACTTAGATCATTATTATTAATTGTAGTTTTTTCACTGCAAGCTTATTTTTCACAGGCTCAGTATATTAGTGGTTATCTCAAAGATGTTAAAGGTGAGATTTTGAGATATGAATGTCAGCAGCCTGATGCTGATTCTTCTTTGCTTGTTCGCTCACTTAATAAAGAAAATTTTATTGAATGGGAAACTGCGCCTATACCTCCTGAAGTCCAGGGCAAATATGTTAAATTCGTCTGGATCGCTGGAATTGATGTCAATCCTGATGACCCCCATACATTTCATTTATTTGTCAATAATAAAAAGCTGTTTTCATTTACAAGTCCTCTTGATACGGTTGTAAAGGAATGGACACAAACAGCATCCAATGGTATGGAACTCTCTTTTAAGAGCACCTTGGTTGATAAATATGGTGACCTTTTCGGATATATGTTTCTTAAGATTCCCAATCGTCTGACAAAGCCTGGGAAGTCGTTTAAGATAAAGATCGTTGGCGAATCGGCTGGTAGCAGAACCTGGTTTATGATATTCAGATATGTCGCAAAGCAGGGAGCAAAAATAAGGCAGGAGAATGCAGTTGTGAAAAATGATGGAAAGCAATTTCAATCACTTCGTGTTGATATTCTTCATTTTGGAGAGCCGTCAACAGCTAATGTTACAATTGGAGAGTACAATACATCTTTACCGGTCAGCCTTGGACTTAATATTGAATATGTCGAAATTCCTGTTGTTAGCAAGGATGAAAAGTATAATGCTGAAATTATAATGAATGGCAGCATACTTCTGAAAAAAGTAATTAATGTCAAACCTGTTAAGCATTACGATATTTATTTACTTCCCCATTCGCATGTCGATATCGGCTATACACAAGTTCAAAGTGAGGTTGAAAAGACTCAGAAGGAGAACATTACCAAAGCTATTGAAATAGCAGAAAAAAGCAGTAAGTTACCTGCAGAAGCTCAATTCAGATGGAATACTGAAGTTATGTGGCCCGTGGAATGCTATCTTAAAAATGCAGCAGAGCAGGAAAAGGAGGCATTTATCAATGCTGTTCAAAAAGGTTGGATTGAGCTTGACGGACTTTATGCAAATCTGCTTACAGAATTATGCAGGCCGGAAG
>JAOZOC010000332.1 GCA_029933495.1 Bacteroidales bacterium | reverse complement strand
CTGGCCCTTCACCCCAAAAATTCTTATACTCCTCTGCATCATCTCCAAACATCTCAACGACACTGTTGTTTTTGATCTTGATCGTGCATTTTTTGCCTGCAATCTCTGAAAAAGCAATTTTATACAATTAATTATTCCCGTCAATCATATCAACCCCGGTAAGGTCTTTATTTACTTCAGGTATTGCGAGGTTTTCGTGGCAAACCGGACAGAAAAATTCAATACGGTCGCCCTCTTCATATTTGAAATCAGGTGGGTGAATGATCTCGTAATCACCAAGTGACGGACTTAGAAGAACTATTCCCCAGCGAGAATGTTAGCTAAATCATTAACAAGTTGGTAACAACACCAGCTTGAAGCAGCAGGAATACCAGAGAATTAAAATTCAAGAAACTTACAGGGTTCTCTTTTTGTTGATTTTCTTGAGGAGTAGCAGAATCTTTTTACAAGAGAGATTTCAAACCCTCCGCGATAATTTGAAGCAGCATGTTGCTGCGAAATATTCACATCATAAGAAAACATCAGGTTCAAGGAGCTATATTCAATACCCAGTGTAGGAATGATATCTCTTCCTACCCTTGTCCACAGTCCGGCTAGCAGTTTAACACTAGTTGCTCCGAAAACAAGATTTGCTCCTATGTTTGTTTCAGTAACATTTTCCTGAAATATAAAATAGACTGCCGGCTGTAGCAATATCCTTGATGAGAGAAGCCATTCCACATCACCATGAACAATATATTTCATACCCACTTTATTTGGTTCGCCAAAGAATGATTCTTGCGGTCTGTTTATATGGCTGATGCTAGCCCCTACTTCATATTGAAGTTTCTCTGAGACTAACTGGTGAACCATTATTCCAAGGTTAAAGTCAAAATAGAAAATTGAGTTTGTTGAGAGCGGCTCTCCTGTACTGAGGTCCGGGTTAAACTCAAGGTTTATGGGGTCCCACTGATTATCGAAAATAAGTTTTGTCATATCAATGCTGCGGTTAGTAACCCCGACCCCAACACCGAGGCTTCCATACAGTGAATTGTCAGAATTAAAGCCCTGACTAAAAGAGAAGAAGCCCATACCCTGGATTTTCTTCAATTCACCGTCACCTGCATTATCATAATAAAAATGTCCGCCAAGTCCTATCCAGGATCTTCTGCTAAGGAATCCCGGATATAGTCGGCCGTCTCCCCAGGCAGTATATGTCTCGAAAGGAACAGTAAAGCTGGCAGCTTGTTGTCTGAAATTAGCTCCTGCCCGGAAGTCGCATTCATGATTACCGGTCAAAGCAGGATTAATATATAACGGAGTGTTATACATTTGAGAATAATGTACATCCTGTGCCACTGATATTTTCAGTGATAGAAATATAATTAAAAACAGAGCTGCTATTTTAATGCTTATTTTGTTCATTATTATCTAATAACTGTAATATTTCCTTTTTTCTCAATTATGCCACCATCTTCACATACTCCCTTAAGGTAGAAAGTGTAAACCTCTTTAGCCTGTTTTGTGCCGTTATAAGTTCCGTCCCACCCTTTATCCAGGTTGTCTGTTTCAAAAACAAGTTTACCATATCTGTCATAAACACGAAAAACCAAGTCGTGTAATCCGCTGCCCCTAACATATAGAACGTTATTTACAAGGTCTCCGTTTGGTGAAAATGCATTAGGCACATCGCATTTACATCTCGGATATTCTGATAGTTTAACTTCACCCTGTCCAGAGCATATCCCAAGCGAAACTTCAACTTCATAGGTGACTCCAGGATCAGGAACGCCTCCAACAGTAATATACCTTAAGGTTGGGTCAGGAATTACAACTATCGGGTTGTCTGCTGTCCAGCTATAAGTGTCGCCAACACCAGCATCCAGTGTAATCGTTTCTCCAAAATCTAATGTCTGATCAGGTGGTAGAATATCATCAGGTACTGGTACCGGCTCTACCTGCATTTGGGTTGTATCTGCTGAATTACAGCCAAACTCTATTTCCGTTGCCTGTACGCTAAGGGTACCATTTAAGACAAGTTGTGCCTCAAGATTTTCATCTGTCGCACCATTCGACCACAGATAAAAATAAGTATCAGTTGAAGGTGTTACTTCCACGTTTATTATATCTCCTTCGCAATAAGGGCCAGGGTCTAAAGTCACAACAGGAGGATCAACGGATTCAACAACAATAGTATCCGAGAAGGAGCAATCGTCAGTATATTCAGCTCTTAACCAATATGTGCCGGGTTCAGTAATTAAGAGTGAAGGATCTCCGGGGTCAGGATCATCATTCCAGTAATATTTTGTAAATGAATCTCCATTGAAATTAACCGAAGGAATTTCAAACACATCTCCATAGCAAAAGTGCACAGGTTCGTCCGGGAATCCATAAATATATCCCTGTGAATCATCAAATATCCAACCTGGTGGCGGAATATCTGGATTTGGAAGAGGCGTGCTGTTTTTACCGGCATAGAAAGTTGAATTTGCTCCTTGTGTACCAACATTATAAACATTCATAAAGTCGCACTGAATTATTCCATTATCCTTTTTTATATAAGCAGTCTTGCTAAGGTTTAGTGATTTAATTGTAATGTTCTGGCACTGGTTTCCTCTTAAATAGAGCGAATCATAAATTATTTGTGATTTTTCTTCTTCAAACCAAAATGTATTACCTTTCCCGGGAGTTAATATCAAAGTATCAAAGGTGTTCTCTCCTCTGAAAACGCCATCAGAATTAAAAATACAGTAGTCAAAATCATTATGGCCGATAACTGTTCCGTAGAAGTTAATTATTCCTTTGTTAACGTGATGGTTATCACTTATCTTGCAATTAGTTGTGTCAAGGATTGCAACGTTTGTCTGAGAAGTCAGGTACATTCCGGAGCTGATTCCTTTGAAAATTACAGTATCTGCTATGAAGTTTCCACCAAACCAGTTTGCAGGACCATCAATATGTACAACATTGTATTCCACAATATTATTTGTGTTAATAAGGCTGTCAAGGGGAGCTGCCATAACAATATTATTGTATTTCAGGTAATCACCATCGTAGCTTTTAACAAAACTGAATATGCCATTATTAACTATTGTAGAACCGTCAGCTTCAAGTGTTAAATTATCACCGTCAACTACCCAACCATATTGGTAGGGATTAGTTACATCAATAAGTGAATTTGTAATTATAAGCCCTCTTTCATTATTGTATTCCGATTGAACGGAACCAGAGGAAACTTTGAAACCTTTAGTATTTAAAGTGCCGTGCTCCAAAAAGATTGATTTAAATGTTGCAGGAAGCTCAACCAGTAATGTCAGACTATCGGCAAGTTCCCACACGCCATTGATTCCCTGGAATCTTATATCGTTTAATATAATATTTCCCTTTGAAGTTATTGTGTCAGTTCCCAGGCCTTTTTTATCACCTGATATTTCATCAAAGAATATCAAACCCCGATAATCGTAATCCATACTGTCATTAAGCAATAACGAACCGTAAATGAACAGGTTTGTAGTATCTTCACCCGTAAAAGTCGGGAAATGCTGACCGGGTGTATGTTTCCACCACATACTGAGACAAGAAGCATTATAGATATCAATAGCGACTTCTTCACCCATCCCTGCCGGAAATGAATTGTCATCAAAAACTACAGTGTTCAGTTCTCTTGGAAGGCATTGTATGGCCGGGCCACCACTTGACAAAGACCAATGTTGTGGGTCACTCCAGCCTCCTGACCCCTGAATCCAGTAATACACATCATCATCCACTTCTGTTAAATTCCAGTTTGTATTGTTTCCCATATCATTGGAATGGCTGGCAATATACGGAGTATTTCCATTATTGTCAACAGCATAAAGGTCGCGGAATGATGTATATGATATCTCAACATTAGGATACTCCGCACTAATCATTGCTTGCGTTCCGATAGAGTCGGATTGTATTCGTATAGGGGAGATACAAGTACCAACTGCAGACCAGTCAGTTGTAATAGTTTGCATACCATCATGTTGCAGAAAATACTTATTTCCTGGAGTGAAAACTAATGTATCGAAAGTGTTATTTCCCCGAATATATCCGTCAGCATAAAATATTGCAGAGTCAACATCATTTTGCAATATCATTGTCCCTTTTTTATAAAAGTTAAGTTGTCCTATCCAGTTATATCCAAATACAAAACCCTCATTAAAAAAGTTTGCTTCGTAAACTATATGCTGTCCACCAAGAATAGTATCATTTAAACCATACGCCATAAGTACATTTATAGTGTCACTGTTTTTGATTGCACAATTTGCCGCTCCTTCATGAAAAGTGAGTGTGTCAATAACCGAAAGCCCAACCAGTTGCCCAAGGGGCGCCAGATCCATATAATCAACAAGGTGATAAATGCAATATCCTTCACTTTTTAACAGTGCTTGTAATGAATGAAATTCCACATTGTAATAAACAAGACTATCAGCATTCATACTTCTGATATGGCTTTGGTTTGGCAGTTCTCCGGGC
>JAOZOC010000331.1:4088-4482 GCA_029933495.1 Bacteroidales bacterium | reverse complement strand
TCAGGGGCTTTTAGCTCCGATGCCAGGGATGCTCTGGTTAACTATTTCAACTACTCTCCCAATGCGCAATTAGTATCAAAAAGCAGCTTTCCGATTGAAACTTTTGAAAATAAACTCAAAAATGAATTGAATCTCAACAGACCTGTTTATTATGCAGGCTCTGGTAGTGCCGGCGGACATGCTTTCGTATGTGACGGATACCAGGGGACGAATTATTTCCATTTTAATTGGGGATGGAGCGGTTATGCTAATGGTTATTTTTATCTGAACAACCTGAACCCAGGTGGTATGCAGTTTAATCAGAACCAATCGGCAATGTTCTATGTATATCCTGAAGGTGCTGCAACTCTCGCAGGTGTGGAGAATTTTACTGCAGAGATTATGAATGAAGATG
>JAOZOC010000331.1:0-4078 GCA_029933495.1 Bacteroidales bacterium | reverse complement strand
ACCAAACGGTAAAGACCTATTGGGATACAATATTTATAGAAATAATATAGTTGTTGAATATACAGCAAACACTGAATATATTGATGTGAGCCCTGAGCAGGGAAGCTATACATATTATGTCTGTGCTGTTTACGATGAGGGTGAATCCTTTCCTTCAGAATCAATTTCAATATTTATTGGTGGTGGTACTACTACTGTTTTTGAGGATGATTTTGAAGTATATAACTCAGGTGAACAGCTTGCTTGTCAGAATCAAACGGATTGGACAACCTGGGATTATTCGCCTTGCGCAGGAAATGACCCATATGTATCAGCGGATGTCTCACATAGCGGTGTAAATTCAGTTGTAATTGAGGGTGTTGACGACCTTGTTAAGGTTATTGAAAATTATACTGAAGGATTGTATAAAGTTAGTTTCAATATGTATGTTCCTACTGGATTTCTTGGCTATTTTAATGCTTTACAGTTATTCAATGGCGCTAACAGCGAGTGGGGTATGCAGGTCTATTTTGATGAAAACGGACAGGGAATCATAGATGGAGGAGGCCAGGGTGCAGCAACTTTTGGGTTCTCATATGATACGTGGATGTACATAGAGTTAATTGTTGACCTGAATAATGACTGGGCCGAATACAAACTGGATGGCAATTCCATTCATGGCTGGCAGTGGAGCATCGGCGCATTTGGTCAGGGAACTTTAAATCAGCTTGGTGGTATTGATTTCTATGCCTGGGATGGTAGTCAGGGAAAAGGAACTCCAAAATATTACTTTGATGATTTTATGATAGAAGAGTTCGGAAGCGCCCAGCTTATGCCTCCAATGAATTTTGCATTAAATATGGCTGTTAATGATATTCAATTAACATGGGATCCTCCGACAGGTAAGGAATTTACAGGATACAATGTTTATTACTCTCTCAATGGTGGCAATTTTGACGTACTGGCATCCACAACTGAAACATCATATATTATTGAATCTCCCGGAGATGGGCTGCATTCATATTATATTACTGCTGTTTATGATGAAGGTGAGTCTGATCCTACAAATACTCTTGAGATTTTACTTACAGGAAGTGATGAACTATATTCAGAGAATATAAATGTATTCCCGAATCCTGCAAGTGATGTTCTGTATCTAAAATCTGATAAATCAATTACTTCGGTTAAGATTTTTAATTATACAGGACAGGTTGTAATGAAGAAATCAATAGATAACAGATCATACAAATTAGATGTTTCTCAATTACAGAATGGGATTTATTTTCTCATAATGGAGATTGGAGAGAAATCTGTTTCAAGGCAAATTATTAAGAAGTAAGTCCTCATATACAATTCAGCAAAAAAGCCGGCCTGATAACAGGTCGGCTTTTTTGTTTATATTATGATGTGATAGTGCTATGACAAGCGTCCACGCTTGTCACATAGCTTATCACATTGCTTGTCACATTGTTCTGAACTTATGAAATATTTGCCGGATTATCAACTTTAACTTTCAGCAAAGCATAATCGATAACCTCTGTCATATTATTAACATAATGGAATGAAAGACCTGCTATATAGCTCTCTTTGATGTCTTCAATATCTTTCTTGTTTTCGACAGAAAGCACAATATCCTTAATTTTAGCTCTTTTAGCCGCAAGAATTTTTTCTTTGATACCACCAACAGGAAGAACTTTTCCTCTGAGGGTTGTTTCGCCGGTCATAGCAATTCCTGACCTTACTTTTCTTTGAGTGAATGCAGATGCAAGGGCCGTAAACATTGTAACACCTGCAGATGGGCCATCTTTTGGAGTTGCTCCTTCAGGTATATGAATATGAACATTCCACTTCTGAAAAATATCAGGATCAATATCAAGGTATTCAGCATGTGATTTAATGTATTCATAAGCAATCGTTGCCGACTCTTTCATCACGTCTCCAAGGTTCCCTGTAAGAGTAAGCGTGCCTTTCCCTTTACTCAGACTGACTTCAATAAACAGAATCTCCCCTCCTACTGCTGTCCAGGCTAATCCTGTAACAACACCGGCAACATCATTTGAGATGCTTTTCTCCTTTTGAAATCGAGTAGGTCCAAGAGTTTTTCTAAGATCTTGCTCCTCAATCTTCTTTTTATAATTTGGATCTTCGACTATATATTTTACATTTTTTCTGATTATTGTAGCAATATTCTTTTCAAGCTTTCTGACACCGGCCTCTCTTGTGTAATTGTCAATAATCCGCTCTATTGTTTTTTTCGGAAATGTCAATTGTCCTTTCTTTACTCCATGCTCATAAAGCTGTTTTGGAATAAGATGACGTTTTGCAATTTCAACTTTCTCTTCCAGCAGATAACCACTTACATCAATTACCTCCATCCTGTCAACCAGTGCAGGATGAATTGTCATTAAAGTGTTTGCAGTTGCAACAAACATCACTTTCGAAAGGTCATAATCAACCTCAAGATAGTTATCGTGAAAAGCATTGTTTTGCTCAGGATCAAGGATTTCGAGAAGAGCAGCTTGTGGATCACCGGAAGTACTAGCTCCCAATACCTTATCTACCTCATCAAGAACAAACACCGGATTGGATGCCTTTACTTTTTTTATATTCTGCATAATCCTTCCCGGAAGAGCCCCGATATATGTCTTTCTGTGTCCTCTGAGTTCTGCTTCATCCCTGACACCACCAAGAGACATACGAATATATTTACGTCCAAGAGCCTTTGCAATTGATTTCCCCAATGATGTTTTCCCAACACCCGGAGGGCCGACAAGACAAAGAATCGGAGCTTTAAGGTCATTTTTTAATTTTATAACGGCAAGATGTTCAATAATCCTCTCTTTGACTTTTTCAAGTCCGTAGTGGTCTCTGTCGAGTATTCTTTCGGCTCTTTTTAAGTCGAAATTATCTTTGGTATATTCACTCCAGGGTAAATCAGTGAAAAACTCAAGATAATTTAACTGAACTGAGAAATCAGGAGACATTGAATTCATCCGCTGAAGTTTCTCCAGTTCCTTATCAAATTGTTCTTTAACAGTTTTTGACCATTTTTTCTTACCAGCTTTCTCTTTTAAACTATTGATATCCTGTGCTCCGGGAACATCTCCCAACTCCTCCTGAATTGTCTTCATTTGCTGGTTAAGGAAATAATCGCGCTGTTGCTTATCAATATCGGTTTTTACTTTATTCTGAATCTGGTTCTTCAATTGAAGCATTTGCAGCTCGCCCGAAAGTGCAGAAAGGACATTTTTTGCCCTTTCACGAAAATCGGAAATTTCAAGTAATGCCTGCTTTTCCTTTACATCAATATTCAGATTTGAGGAAACAAAATTTACAAGAAAAACAGGGCTTTCAATATTTTTAATAGCAAAAGCTGCATCCGAAGGAAGGTTCGGTGACATATTTATTATCTGGATCGAAAGGTCTTTAAGTGAAGCTATTAATGCTCTAAATTCCTTATCCTTAGGAGGTTTTTCTGTCGGTTCAAACTCGGCAACCCTTGCCTTGAAATAGGGTTCTTCCTGGACCAGTTCCAGCAACTGAAATCTCTTTTTACCCTGGATAATAGCAGTAGTATTACCGTCAGGCATTTGAAGTATCTTAATAATGTTTGCAACTGTTCCGATTTTATTCAGATCATCAAAAGTCGGCTCCTCAATTTCTGCATCCTTTTGTGCAACAACTCCTATCAGCTTTTTTGTACGATATGCTTCCTTAATTAGTTTAATAGATTTATCACGTCCCACGGTAATCGGGATAACTACACCAGGAAACAGAACTGTATTACGCAAAGCTAATATTGGCAGTAATTCGGGAATCTCTTCAGCAATTATAAGGTCTTCATCTTCTGATGAAAGTAAAGGAATAAATTCTGTCTCATTTTCTAAAATGTCAGAAATCATTAAATTTTCAGTCTCAAAAAGTTTCATACTCAATATAGGTAAGTTTTCTGCAATTTTTTTCGTTTCAATTTATTTTCTAAGCTTTTCTGTTATTGGCTGTGGTTTCATAAACATAAGTTAAAATATCCTTTTCAACATCATTGAATTCTTTATCTCGTCTTGCAAAAACAGCTTTTGCAACTTCCACAGCTTTGTTA
>JAOZOC010000019.1 GCA_029933495.1 Bacteroidales bacterium | reverse complement strand
CCTGATTTTTCATTAATGCAATCAAAGGAGAAATAATTATTGCAGTACCCTCACTAACAATAGCGGGCAGCTGATAACACATTGACTTTCCTCCTCCCGTAGGCATAATGACAAAAGTGTTATAGCCATCTAACACACTTTTAATTATTGTCTCCTGAGTTCCTTTAAAGCTGTCAAATCCAAAAATCCTTTTAAGAAAATCGTGCAGAGGATAATCATTATCCATTTTTTTTACCATACTAACCTCTCATTAGTTATTCTTATAAAATAGTTTCTTCTCATTTTTTTTGGATAATCTATTGTTACAAATTTATAAAAAATTTCTTTACCAGAACAAAGTTATTATTTTTTTTAATAAAATATCACGTTTTTTTGTTTGATCTAAATTAAATTACAAAACTTAAAATTTGTACTTTTGTTTTTTTTATCAAATGTATAAAAAATATTTAACTTGAAGTCAATAGAAGAAATAAAAAAAATTGCGGTTAAAACAATCAGCAACGAACAGCAATCCATTGGTGGTCTCATCAATCAGTTAGATGATAATTTTCCAAAAGCGATACAATCCATACTTAAATCATCGGGAAGGGTTATTATTACAGGCATCGGGAAAAGTGCAAACATAGCAACCAAGATTGTTGCAACACTTAATTCAACGGGTACACCATCAGTATTTATGCATGCTGCTGATGCAATTCACGGAGATTTGGGAGCAGTTCAAAAAGATGATACTATTATATGTATATCAAACAGCGGTAATACTCCTGAGATAAAAGTACTTGTTCCTTTGCTAAAATTCAGAGGAAGTACATTGATTGCATTAACCGGAAACAGGGATTCCTATCTGGCAAATCAGGCTGACTTTGTAATAAGTGCATCGGTGGAGAAGGAGGCTTGCCCCAATAACCTTGCCCCTACGTCAAGCACTACAGCTCAGCTTGTTATGGGTGACGCAATTGCTGTTGCTCTGCTTGAAAGTCGTGGTTTTTCGATAGCAGATTTTGCGAAATATCATCCAGGAGGAGCCCTTGGAAAGAAACTCTATCTTAAAGTAAATGACCTGTTTGTTAAAAATGAATCCCCAAAAGTTAGCATTGATGATGATATCAAAACCACTATTGTTGAAATATCATCAAAAAGATTAGGGACTACTGCTGTTCTGGACAATGATAAACTTATTGGTGTTATTACTGACGGCGATCTAAGGCGGATGCTTGAAAAGAACAACACTATTAAAGGCATCTCAGCAGGAGATATAATGACCAAAAATCCAAAGACTGTTGACAAAAATTCATTAGTTGTAGATGCCCTGGGGATTATGAGAAAAAATAATATAACACAACTCCTTGTTCTTGATGGCATCAAATATGTTGGAGTGATTCATCTACATGATATTCTAAGCGAAGGAATATTGTAGTATAACTCTTGATAATATCACATTATAAAGTATTCAATATTCGAATTTTTTATTTTCTCACAGAGTAAATTATCCGATTATAATAATGTATATTTTCATTTTTACTAACTTTGTTATAAAGAATTCTACTATAGAAACTAAAAACTAATTAATGTCGGCAGACAAAAAGACAGTAAGGATTACTTTTTTATTTTTTTTCATAATTATCTCGTTACAAGGAATAAGCCAGTTTACAAAAATTATGGGAAAAGTAACCGATTCCATTTCGGGAGAGGCTATTCCTTTTGCTAATATCTATTTCAAGGGAACCACAATAGGTGTTACAAGCGATTTTGATGGTGAATTTTCAATTGAGACCAAAAATTCCACTGACACACTAATTGCCTCTTGTATGGGCTATAATTCACAGGAAATAAAAATTGACAAAAACCGCTTTCAGGAGCTGAACATCGTTTTGACATCGTCAAATATTACCCTGTCAGAATTTGTGTTCAATGCCGGTGAAAATCCGGCCGATGCTATTTTAAGAAGTATAATTAAGAATAAAGAAAAAAACAATTTCACAGAGCTCAGTTATTACCAGTATAGAATATACAATAAGATAGAGATAGACGCCAACAATATTACCGAAAAATTTAAGGAGCGCAGATTTCCAAAACCATTCAGGTTTATTTTTGATTATATGGATACCTCGGCAGTGAATGGCAAAACATTCCTCCCTGTATTTCTTTCCGAAACATTTTCCGATTATTATTTCCGTAAAAACCCAAGAGCCGAGAAAGAGGTAATTAATGCGGTAAAAACCTCAGGAGTAAAAAATGAGAGTTTGATGCAATATATGGGCGAGATGTTTCAAAGATATAACTTTTATGATAATTACATTAAAGTTGTTTCAAAAAACTTTGTTAGCCCGATAGCAAACTCAGGTTTTGGATTTTATAAATATTATCTGACCGACAGTACATTTATTGGCAATAAATGGTGTTATAAGATAATGTTTAAGCCCAAAAGGAAACAGGAGCTCACATTTTTAGGAAGTATGTGGGTAAATGATACAACCTGGGCAATAAAATCATTTGAGATCAGATTAGCCAAAGATGCCAACATAAACTTTCTTAACGATGCGATTTTAAAAAAGGAGTATGATCTGGTTAATGACAAATACTGGGTAGTAGTTAAAGATGAGTTATTCGCTGACATTAACCTTTATGAAAACACAAAAACAATACTTGGTTTTTTCGGTCGAAAAACCACCTTTTATAGTAACTACATCTTCAATAAGCCAAAGGATAAAAAATTCTATACTCAACCTGTAAATGTAATAATTACCGATAATGCTCACAATCATACTGATAAATTTTGGGAGGGAAACCGGCCGGACACGCTGTCAAAAAATGAAAAAACCATCTATTATATGGTTGACACGCTGACTAACCTACCTGTTTTCAAAACCTGGGTGGATATTGCCAAAACAGTCTTTACAGGTTATTACAAGATCAATAAAGTTGAAATAGGCCCCTATATGAAGCTTGCTTCTTTTAACCCTATCGAAGGTGTCCGTTTCAGGATAGGAGGCAGAACAACAAAAGAATTCAATGAGTATGTTAGATTGAATGCTTATGTGGCCTATGGATTAGATGATAAACAAATAAAATATGGTGGTGGGTTTCTTTATGTGATCAATAAAAACCCAAGGAGGGCATTATCAGGAAACTACAAATATGACATAGAACAGCTTGGGGCCAGTCCTCTGGCGCTAAAAGAAGATCTTTTGATTTCCTCATTATTCAGAAGGAATCCTGCCAATAAGATGTCTATGACAAAAGAGTTTACATTTAGTTATGAGCATGAATGGTATAATGGGTTAATAAATACATTTAATTATAAATATAAGGAAATAATACCCATTGGAGAAGAGCAGGTTGTGGTGATTAATAAAGACGGTGATGAGGTAAGTTTGAATAATATTACAATAAGCGAATTCAGGCTTGACACACGAATTTCATTTCAGGAAAACTTTATTACCGGGACTTTTAAACGTGCAAGTCTGGGTTCAAAATACCCTGTAATAGGTATTCAATACGGACTTGGAGTTCCTGATATGTTTAATAGCAGTTATGGATACCATAGATTAAGATTAGGTATCAGGCATTGGTTTAATATTTTTAATATCGGATGGTCAAAATACATACTTGAAACAGGGAAAGTCTGGGGAACTATCCCCTGGCCTTTGCTCAGACTTCACCCCGGTAATGAAACATTTCTTTATGATGTTTATTCCTATAACCTTATGAACTACTTTGAGTTTATAAGTGATCAATATGTAAGTCTGTCGTATTCACATCATTTTGATGGTCTCCTTTTTAACAAAATACCACTTGTACGGAAATTAAAATGGCGTGAGGTCGTTACTTTCAGAGGAGTAATTGGTTCAATGACACAAAAAAATATTGACTTCAATAAGCTTCCCTCAATCTCACACACATTAGAGAAACCATATATGGAAGCCGGAGCCGGCATTGAAAACATATTCAAGGTGATAAGGATTGATGCTGTCTGGAGGATTTCACATCTTGAGAATGCTAATGCAAATAAATTTGGTGTATTTGTCTCTTTTAATTTTACATTTTAATTTTAATGTACATTTGCATAAAAAAATAGCATGATACTCAAAACTGAGAAACTGGTAAAAAAATATCGTCACCGGACTGTTGTTAAAGGTGTTTCCGTTAATGTCAGTCAGGGAGAAATAGTCGGCTTGCTTGGCCCTAACGGAGCTGGGAAGACAACCACATTTTATATGATTGTTGGTTTGATCAAGCCCCTTTCAGGAAAGATTTTTCTAGAGGATATTGACATTACCAAAGAGCCAATGTACAAACGCGCCCAGAAAGGCATTGGGTATCTGCCGCAGGAGGCTTCCGTTTTTAGAAAACTTTCGGTTGAAGATAACATCAAAGCAGTACTGGAATTCACAAAACTTTCAAAAACTGAACAGGAAGACCGTTTAGAGTCACTCATTAGCGAGTTTGGGCTTTCGCATGTAAGAAAGAGTATGGGGATTCAGCTATCGGGAGGTGAAAGGAGAAGAACAGAAATTGCAAGGGCTTTGGCTGTTGACCCAAAATTCATCCTTCTGGACGAACCTTTTGCAGGTGTTGATCCTATTGCTGTTGAGGACATTCAAGCTATTGTATCAAAACTAAAAAAAAGAAATATTGGTGTGCTTATTACCGACCACAACGTTCATGAAACACTTACAATCACAGACAGAGCTTACCTGCTTTTTGAAGGTTCTATCCTAAAAGCAGGTACTGCTGAAGAACTTGCCGAAGACGAACATGTGAGAAGGGTTTATCTTGGGAAAAACTTTGAGTTAAGAAAATAAAAAAAGCCCTCCCGCAGGAAGGCTTTTTTAATACCAATTATAAGATAAACTATTGGATGATTATTCTTTTTACGATTCTTCCACTATTATTCTTTATAACCAGGAAATAAACCCCATTATTAAATTCACTAAGGTCAACATTTGTTTTAAAATTACCATTAATTTCAATTCCTGATTTCTCAAACACAACCGCACTCAATGTATTTACTACCTGAATTGTTACATTCTTATCATTTTCACCTGTCAACTCAACAGTAAAGAGTCCGCTGGTTGGATTAGGATAAACAGAAACTGCATCCAGAGTATTCTCTTCAAGTCCGGTACATATTGAGCACATAACACCAAATTCATCTGAAGAAATACCTTCACCGCAGGCATTTACACCTTTTACGGTAATTGTTGCAGTCCCTTCCCAGTTATCAGTCCATTCAACTGCTCCGGTAGTTCCTGTTCCTGAGATTGTTCCTGCATCTGCCGGATCAATTATCCATACATATGAGTCGGCATTAGCAGCACCAGTTGTTGTGTATTCAGTTTCGTCAATAAGATTTGTACAAACCTCGGCATCACCCTGGGGTATTGCAGGAGCATCTGGTGCTAAAATAACATTGATATAAGCATTCTTTGTATAAGTATTTGTATTTGTCCCGTCGGACACTGTCAGCGTCACATCATAAACACCAGTAGAATTATATGTAACAACAGGATTCTGCTCGGTAGAAGATGCAGGATCTCCTCCGGGGAATTCCCAGCTCCAGGAATTTGCTCCTCCTGTTGACATATCACTGAATGTAGCAGTTCCACCCTCACAAACTTCAGGATTATCTGCTGAAAAGTAAGCCTGAAGTTCAGAACCGCCTATTCCAAAGAATACGAGATATTCGTTCATTAATTCATCTTTTGTTGAGGGTGATGTTCCATCATCAAGGCCACCAAACTCATGTGAGCACCCTATTGTTTTATATGAACCTTCATCATTAGCTACACCTGTACCATAATCAGGAGATTGATTTTGAAGAATTACAAATGCAGTGGCAGTTGCACCAATGTGATCAATATAACTATTATCACCCGAATAGCTAAATGACATTCCTTCCGTAAAAGTACCTGTCTGACCATTAATAACAGCTAAATCACCCGTCCCATCTTCCTGAGGGCTAATACCAAACATTGAATGAACAGCAGTCTGATTATCATAATACCAGGTGTCACCTCCTTCCATATAAAGGTTTCCACCAGCATTTAAAAAGCCGGCAAGAGTCTGTCCTTCACTATCGGTTAAAACATGATTATCGGTATAGATACCGAGATTTAAAAAGATTGATGAATACAGATTTAGATCATCAGGGAAAGATGTTACATACTCTGCAACAACCCCATTATTGGCCATAGCATCAACCATTGCCGAACCTGAATTTGTATTTCCATCCAGATCAACAACTATTACCGGTATCTGCCCTACTACCTCAATAAATGAATCCTGAACCGAACTGATTAAATCAGCCGAAATTTCAAAATTAAATGTAACCTGATGGCCGACAGGAGTTGCCTCCTCTGCAAAAACAGTAAACACAGCCTGCGCCTGACCGGCAGCATTTATATCACCATAGTTTTGGGAAGCGTTTGTAATTGTAATATACATATCGCTACTTGCAAGCTCCCCCGCAACTGAATGAGCATCCGATGAACCCGCATTTAAAACAGGAATTGTAATCTCAACAGTTTCACCCGGATCAATTTTACCGTTACCGTTACCTGATGCATCATCAATGGTATAATCACCCATTTCCATTACTGGAGCATGCAAAAGGACTGCAAATGTTGCTGTCCATGTCTCCTTATTACCGTCAGTAAACTCAATATTTATAATAGCATCATAATCATCGGGAACATCGTCGGCGATGGTTATTGCAAAAGCATTGTCGCCTGGAACTGTCTGACCTCCGGTGATATCTCCATAAGAAAATGAGTTATCAGTAATGGTAATGTATGGATCGGATGTTGAAATAACAGCATCCACACCTAAGGCATTAACTGTTCCAACATTATCAGCAGAAACATTTAACATTACAGATTCACCATAATCAGCCTGACCGTTGTTATTTCCATTCGAGTCATCAACCACACATTCTCCTACAACAATCCAGGCAGTATTTGAGGAAGCAACTGTTATATCATCATAAATAGTTTCCAGATTAAATCCGGTTAAAACCAGTTTAGCATCTCCCGGAACCAAAGAATGATCAATTGTTACACTTCCACCAGCATCAGTAATACCGCTATAAAAATCTGTACCATTTGAAAGACAAACCATCGCACCCTCAAAAGGCCCATTAGGACCGCTAACTGTTGTAGTATAAGGAATACCTGCCATAACAACCTCATTTGAGAGTGTGACAGCACCTGGAATTTCAGTCCGTGGTTGCATTGAAGGATCACCAAAAATAGTCCAGGTTTTGACTGTTTCCCAATCATCTGAGTTTCCTGATTCAGCAGTCATTAATGCAAGACCGTTAAACACTATTGCACCAATTGTTGTTCTTTGCTCAGTTGTTGATATACCGTTTTGCTGGGGATAAGCAGAATAATCATAACCACCGATAAGAATATCATTAAAATAGTCTTCGCCTCTCATAGGTGGATTCCAGGGCTGACTAATTGTTGCGCCAAGGAACAATACTGCACCACCATTCTCTTTTTTCACCCAGGCTTCAGCAAAACAATCGCCGGGATCCTGGAAATTACCATTATTACAGGCAACAGAAAAAATGACAGGCAGCTTATCTCCGTTTGTAAGATTTGCAACGTTGCTATTGCTAAATCCTGTTGTTCCCCAGGATGTAGGAGAACCATGACCACAATAGTTTATAATGCTTGCTCCATTATTTACTGCAGTATTAACC
This sequence comes from Bacteroidales bacterium, assembly GCA_029933495.1. Lineage (GTDB taxonomy): Bacteria > Bacteroidota > Bacteroidia > Bacteroidales > JAADJA01 > JAADJA01. Next base: position 8,602 of record JAOZOC010000019.1, on the reverse strand, counting down.
ATCGAAATATTTGCTGAGGGGTCATAAATCGGGCTGAAATCGTTATATGTAAAAGGGTCAAGTTTGTTGTCCCATATAACCTGAATATGTTCATTATCATTTTCACCGTCATCTCCGGGACCCTGACTCGAAGCAATCCCAATTGCAGCGCTATACCAGCCTGCCCCTGTTTCAGGATTTTTCTCATAATTAATAATTTTATCTATCTGAACAGTAACATCAGAAGGTGAATTTGAAGAAATCCTTCCTATTGTGATATCAGCAACTTCATCACTGCCAACAACGCAACCAAGCTGTGGATCCATTGGCGATCCTCCACTGGCATCACATTTTATATCAGCCCAGTCTCCGACAAGTTGTACGTAAAGTAAATTGTTATTTGCATCATAAGCATTCTGAATCAATGTCTTAACATTTGTTCCGGTAGCAACAACTTCCATAGAGACATTATAGCCTTTTTCCCTCTTCCAGTCAATAAATGGCTGAATAGCATCTTCATCCCTGTCTGTACTAATAACCAAAACATCTCCAAATTCGCCAATTGTCAGGTCATCTTTATTTTGGCTATAATTTATAAACAACGATTGATAAATACCATTCATTTCACGAAGAATGGTCGCAGGCTTGTTAGCAAGGGGATTTATTGGCGAAGATTCATTCTCAATCAACTGGACCGTTACGGATTTGTATACACGCAATGTGTTTTTAACCGCATTATATCTGAAAGGATAAACATAAACCGAGGTTCCCCTTATATCTTTAATGATAAAAGGCGTAGTATTTCTGGCTATATTCTGAGGATACCAGTTATCTCTAAGTGAAGAAGGACTAATTTCGTAAGGTATTGCTGAAGGATCCTGATCCCTATAAATAGTACCTCTTGATGGCAATAATGGATTATTAAGATTATAATCCTGAAAATCACCGGGAATTACTTTTAAAGTTACATTTTTATCAGCCGGCAACATCAATGATGCACTGATATAAGGAAGCTCTGCAAATCCTTTTAGATTTGTAAAAATACTTCCGTCAAAAACAATTTCAGAATAGGTTATACCATCAAAGGTTACCTCAGTAAGATTATAATTACCAAGCGTAAAATCTACCTGATAGATTCCATCAGTCGGCTTTTCGAATGTTGCATCATAACCATTTCCGGCAAACAAACCAGTGGCCATTAGCAAAATAATTGCTACAAATAATTTTCTCATTTTTTTTGAATTTTAAACGGGTATATTAAAAAAAAGAATTCCCCATAATAAATATGAGGAATTCAGTATTTTCCTATTTCGATTGAACTATTCGTTTTATAACAGTATAATCACTTGTTTCGATCCTGCAGAAATAAACACCAGAATTAAACTTTTCAGTATTGAAGACAACTCTATGGTTTCCGGCAATCTCATTATTATCACTTTCAACAGCGGCAACCTGCCTTCCATATATATCATAAACCGTTATTGTCACTTTCGAAACAGTCTTCAGCGAGTAATCAATTGTAAACTGATTCAGGAAAGGATTTGGATAAATATTTACATTTTCATTACTTGATAACTCAATCAAGCCTGTATATATAAAATGATAAATATTTGACTGCTCTGATTCACATCCGAACTCACTTGTAACAATAACATAATAATCGTCAGTTGCTAATGGTGTATATGTTTGTCCGGTTGCACTTTCGATGGCACCATTGGAATCATACCATTGGTTGCCCTCTTCCGAGCTTGAAACCAGCATGCTTTCCTGTTGAGTAATAACTGGTATTTCAGGAACCGGATTAACTGTAAGAGTAATTTCACCAGTTACTTCATCTGTCCCGTCATTAATAGTAACTGAGTACAAAGTTGTTTCTTCAGGCGTAGCGTCAGGATTTTGAATATTGGGATCATTCAAACCCGTTGCTGGCGACCATAAGTAAGTATAATTCCCAGATCCTCCCGTAACAAATGCATTAAGCTGTGAGCTTTCACCTGTACAAATTTCAGCAGGGTTAGCTGATACTGCAACAGCAAGAGGAGCAGCGCCTGCAAAAGAGGGGAATTGGATATAATCTATCCATGCGCAATCATCACCACTTGATACAGAATAATCCTTTTCGTATGACCATTTAAAAGTATGCTCACCGACAATTACAGGGAAAGAAGCCTCTTCCCATTCCTCTTCACCGGACCATTCATCTTTCTGAACATCGTCAATGTAGAATCTGAGGAAATCATAACTGGATTCGGAAGAAACTTTTCTATAAAATGATATCTGATCATCAGCTGTTACATTAATGGAAATAACGAGAGATGAAATCTGACTATCAACAATATTTCCTGATTTTGCGCTGTAAGCACCTTCATAATAAATAGCATTATCAATTACCCAGTCTGCATCACCATCAAATGACCAGTCGTAAGCAGTGAAATCACCGGTTTCAAAGTCCTCAACAAGTAAACCGATTGAAAGTGATATAACCATATTTGTGCTATATGGGGCAGATTCAAGAGTATAACTTATATCAGCTACATCACCAACCTGAGCAGAAGCATCAACAGTAACATTAAAAACGGACTGTTTTGTCTCGCCGGTTGCAATTGTTTCAAGGTCGTAAGTTGCATTGTTCAGAGAAAGTATTCCACTATTTGTAATAGCTGAGGCAATTGAATTCAAAGCATCACATCCGCCATCATTTGTATTACTTATTACGATATCTGCCGTTTCGCCCGGGTCAAGCCTTCCATTGTCATTTCCATAAGAGTCGTCAATATAAAAACTTCCGGCAATAAGTACAGGAGAATTCAATATTACATTAAATGTAGAATTCCAGGTATCTGTTCCGTCAGTCACGTCAAGGTTGAACTGAACAACATGCTGATCAGGAACGATATCACTTACTGTAAAAGCAAATGCTCCGGTTTGCTCAACCGAACTATTCGCTGTAATATCGGGCCAGTTATGTGTGTCGGTATCAACTGTTACATATTCATCAGTAGTTGACAAAGTGGCAACCAGGTTAGTTCCGGTCACTGTTCCAAGATTTTGCAGTGTAATATCAAGAAGGATATACTCTGAAAAATCAACCAGTCCGTTACTGTTCCCATTACTGTCATCAATTGTCATTTCATCAAAAAGGACATAAGCTGTTGTAGGAGACTGAACCACAACTTCGCCAATAAAAGGTTTTAGATTCTGTCCGGTAATAACAACATCTGCAACACCGGGAACTGCAATCGGGTCAAACAAAGTTACTTCAGCTACTCCTGTTTCATCAGCAACTGTAGCACCGTGAAGGACTCCATCCTTTGAAATAGCAACAAGTGCATAAGGATTGGTATTAACTGTAAATGAAGTTGAACCAAGAGGCATTAATCCTGCATAATTTGCAGTAGCATCGGGAGGTTGAGAAAAGTAAACCATCAATGAGGGGTCTCCCATTAAGTGGTAAATTTCCCAGTAATATGTCTCTGCCCCACCGGCTTGTGTAACTGCAAGGTTTCCGGCTGAAGGCATTTGTCCTTGAGTAACATACCACTCATCAAGAATTTCATTATTATCATGGAAAGTACGGTCATAAGCACCAAGATGATCAGGATTATACTGAGGGTTAGCAGAGACACTTTCAAAGCCAACACCCCACCAGTAATCTTCATCCCAATATGTACTGTTTGAACCTCCAATATATCCAAGAGCGCCTTTATCCTGTGCACGCAAAATCTCCTCTCCGAAGCAAGTTGTCTGAAATTCGACAGATGAACAACAGTTTCCAATCATCAGGCAATATTTATGAGCATTTGACAATGCAGCAATTTGTCCTATCCCGAAGCCAGGATCTGCCCATCCATTAGAGCTACAATGTGCTGTATAATTTGCATAAGCTACCCCATCGCTTACATTTTGTCGAATCTCCTGTGAATAGTTAGCTCCACCCGGCTCCGGCTGAAGATATGTATGAGAAGTAATACCATGAGCCTCATTGAAATAGTTTTCAGTTCCATAATTAATCTGTCCGTTACCCCATGTCAATGCATGTGAAGCATCCGCACCGGCAACCATTACTACCTCATCCAAAAATGAAGGATCGGGGAAAAGATATTGTTCATATTCCAATGTTTTGTCAATCTGCGGCTGTAATTCAGCAAGATTGTTTGCAGAAAATCTTCCATAGTAACATTCGGGATAAATATCTCCGGTATATTCACAAAAATAGAGGTCTGTCACATGGCCGGCTGCAGTTCCTGTAAATGGAGGTATCTGTGCAACGTCGCCTACTAACAAAACGAAACTCTGTGGGGTGTAGCCGGTTGGAGGGGTATTGTAAAAATCTTCCAGATATGATTTTATTGATGTAGTTGTATTACCTACATTTGGATCATCAGTATAAGCTTCAACTATATTAAATCCTTTTTTTGTTTTCCATTCAATAAAAGGCTGCAGGGGAGCTTCAAACATAGGATCGGCAACAATGATATAAGTTGCAGGTGCATCAGTTATCAACTCTTTACTCTCAATAGGCTTGTAGTTTACAAGTTCCTGATAGATTCCTTCAAACCAGGGTGAGAAAAGGTTTTCTTTATTTGCAATTGTTGCCTGAACATTTGCTCCTTCAAAGCTAATCTCCACCTCAATTTCAGGATTAACAATTAAACTACCTTCAACTGGATTGTAAAGAATAGGTGAAATTTCAATACGCGCCAATCTAACACCCCTCATTACACCAAGGTCAACAACTTTTACCAGGTCAGTACCATAATACTGATTTGTTCCATAAGCATCCTGATTAAAAATAAAATCAACATCCTCAGGATTATCACTTTTCGATAGCGATGGCTGTGTTGGTATTATATAATTCGAAATACCATAGTCCGAAAGATTGCTTTCAATAACATAATCTGATGAAAATGTAACGTTAATTGTAGCTCCTAAAGGAACTTCAATCAGTTTATTAAGAACAGGAAGTCGCGGTTCTCCTTCATACATTGTGTGTGAGTATTCAGGAACACTTAACATAGTAAATCTTCCTTCTTTTGTCTTAACTTCAAAAAAGTTAATATCAGACAAAGTACTTATTACAGTAAGTGAGGTGTAGCTGTTGTTTACAACCTTGAAACCGGTCGTTTTATCGCTAATATCAATGTTTCCTGCAAAGAGTGCCGTTGTCAAAAACCCAAATATAATAATAAGAGTCTGGGCTTTTCTAGTAAATGTAATTTTGTTCATTATTAAAATTTTTTAGTTATTAAATTGTGATTCTGTTTTTGTTTTGATGATTACAAAAGTATAAAATATAAATATACTATTTATTACTGTTTTTTTATTTTGCCTATTCAAGACAATAATCAAGTTAAATTGGTTGTCTGGATATCTTCTTTTTAAAGGAATTATTTACTGGTTTTTTGCAAAGTCAGCAATTCTTTGATTCAAAAACTGTTTTGTTATCTGACGAACAGGATACCAGGATGTAAAAAAGCCGATTGCCAGAACAATTCCAAAAACACTAACAAAATCCATAATCTCCATTTTAACAGGGTAATATGGGACAATAAAAGCATTGGCTTCGCTTCCCAGCCTAATCAGCCCAAATTCCATTTGCACCCAGCATAATAAAGCGCCAAGAATCAATCCGGTAAGTGCGCCAAAAACAGATATCATCATTCCTTCAACCCTAAAAATCCGCTTAATAGTCTTTTCATTAGCCCCCATACTATAAAGTATAGCTATATCTTTTTTCTTATCAAGAATGAGCATTGATAACGAGCCTATGAGATTAAAGGTAGCAATAAGAAGGATAAATGACAGTATAAGAAAAATAGCCCATTTCTCCGACTTCATTATTCTATACAACAATTCCTGCTGCTGAAATCTGTTTTTCACAATAAAACGATTGCCTGAAATTTCTTTAACCTTTTCTTGTATTTGCTCCATATCTGCCGAAGGATTAAGCCTGATCTCAATGTCAGTAACTTCATTTTTATATTGTAGTAGCTCTCTTGCAAGATCAAGAGAAATAATTACATATTTTGAGTCAAACTCCTGCTGGACTGCAAAAACCGCAGACAGATAAACCGGTTTTATATCAAAAGCATTATCCAGACGGCCAAGAGTCTTTCCCGTTCTTTTCGGCACATAAATATACACAGGATGTTCAAAGTCATTGATTCTTACTCCAAGATGATAAGCAACCAGATATCCCATTATTGCCATATCGGCATTACCCATTTTTAAAATAAATTCACCATCATATAACATTGTATCCAGTGGATTATCGTAAAGAAAATCATCACTCACTCCCTTAATAGTTACGATATATTGCTCCGACCTGAACTTTAAAAGCGCATTATCTTCGACAACCTCCGTATAACTGACAACCCCAGGTAACTGCTTTATCTTTTCAGCATTAATTTCGGAAGTATCAAATGCTTTTCCTTCTTTAAGCTCAATCAAAAGGTCAGGGTCAAAGGTGCTGTACAACGATTTTACCAGATCTTCAAAACCATTGAAAACAGACAAAACTACTATCAGAGCCATTGTCCCGACAGTAACACCAACAGCAGATATCAGCGAGATGATATTGATAATATTATGCGATTTTTTTGAGAACAGATACCGCTTTGCTATGTATATTGGGAAATTCAAATCAGTTATTATTTATTTCCAGGCTTTTACTATTAAACCCGTTCCCGTTTTATGCTTTAATTTGACATCAAGCCAGTTCAAAACAAGTGAGAAAGGGAAAGTAACAAGATAATAAAATGGCAATAACACAAAAAACAATTTTGAAGCATTTACCATTAAAATGGGATATTTCATCGACAATTTCCAGGAGATTTTTCCAGGTGTTCCATAATCGTAATATGCTTCAGTTTTTGAAAAGCCGGATTTCTTTAGTTTCTCCTGAATTTCATTAATATTGTACCCATCCCGAACATGTTCATCAATAAAAGAACCTCCCTCTTCGTGGTCGTGATCATGAACATCGGAGCCTCCTTGGTCAGAGGGTGTTGAAATTAACAACATCCCACCCGGTTTTAATGAAGCATGAAAGTTCTTAAAAACCTCAACATCTTCAAGGATATGCTCCATCACATCAACAGAAAGAATCATATCATACGCTTCAGGATTCTGGTATTTAACAAGATCAGCAACCGAAAACGAGACATTTGACCTACCTATCTGCCCAAAAAAGTTATTGCAATCTTCTATTTGCTCATCCTTAACGTCCACACCTGTAATTTTCCAGTTCCTGTTTTTTGATGATATAAAGAAAGCATATTGCCCGAATCCGGAGCCGGCATCAAGAATATTCAGATTATCACCCTTACCCTTTGCCCACTTCCTGACCTCTTTTTTAATATGCCAGGTTCGTAATAATAAAAGATCAAGCAGTCTGTAAAAAAATTTCCTCAGAAACGGTGTTTTATTAAAAACATTCCCCAGACTTCTTTTTATCGGATCGTATTGCATATTGTTTGTTTGTATTTATTTTTATAAACAGATACACGTCCGTGCATCTCAGCATTCCCTAAACATTCCACCATCATTACATTGCAATTTCAATTTGATTATTATTCATCCAGCAATTTCTCAATATTTTCAATATAATCAAGAGAGTCGTCAAGAAAAAATTTAAGATCCGGCACTACTCTAACCTGTTTTCCAATCCGCTGACCGAGTTTAAACCTAATATCCTTACTATGGCTCCTTACTTTTTCAATAAGTTGTTCCTTGTCATTTGTAGCAAAAATGCTGAGATAAACTTTTGCAACAGCAAGATCACGGGTAATATGAACCTTTGTAACTGTTATCATTGCGCCACCAAACAACCTACTCCCTTCACGTTGAAAAATATCACCAAGATCACGTTGAAGCAATCTTGATACTTTACTTTGTCTAGTTGTTTCCATAGTGCAAAAATAATATTAATATCAACTAAACCAGCGATTATTAAAAACCACCTGACATTTTTCATACTTTTGCCACATAAAAATATTTTTTAGATGAAAAGTGTTTGTGTATTTTGTGGTTCAAGTACGGGCTTGAGAGATTCATATAGCAATAATGCCCGTTTACTTGGAAAGGTGTTAACCGATAATAATATCACTCTGGTTTATGGTGGAGGAAATGTCGGGCTAATGGGAATAATTGCTGATGCAGTAATTGAAGCCGGAGGCAAAACAATTGGAGTTATGCCAAAGAGCATTGCCGAGCTTGAAATTGCCCACAATAATCTTTCAGAATTGTATCTTGTGGATACTATGGCTGAAAGAAAAGAGATGATGGCAAAGCTTTCGGATGCCTTTATTGCAATGCCCGGTGGGTTTGGTACTCTTGATGAACTGTCTGAAATCCTTACTTATAATCAGCTTAGGATTTGTGACAAGCCAATGGGACTACTCAATATTGATGGCTACTTTGACGGCTTGCTGAATTTCTTTGACCATGCTGTAAATGAGCGGTTTGTCAGGGAAGAACATCGTAAAAACATTATTGTTTCAGACAACCCGACTGAGCTTATCAATAAGCTGAACGAATATGAACCGGTACAAATCGGGAAATGGATAAAAGATATTAAAGTTGAGGCAAGCTGAAACCTGTAAGGTTTCTGTGGGGATTAGAG